>DBFMRS010000083.1:0-5161 GCA_048387515.1 Collinsella sp. | reverse complement strand
GGGCGTAGAGCTTGGTCCTCTCGGACTTGAGCTTCACGTAGGTCTTGCGCTTGGAAGCGAGCTCCTTGAGCTCCGGCATATTGGCAAGTTCGCTCTTGTTGCGGGCGAGCTCCAAATCGATCTGTTGCAGCTTGAGTAGCGTAGCGCCGGCGCTCATAAGTTCTCTCCTTTTGTCACAGTCCACCATTGGCAAGGGTTCAGTATTTTAATCGCATGACGGGGGTCGATCCCGGCGTCAACTGCAGAGTTCATCAATATATCAACGAACGGCTCCTCGGAGCGGTCGTGGCCGAGCAAGATCACCGGCAGCCCGCGTAAGGCAAGGTCTTGCGCCACGTGGTAGCCCGCTTCGCCCGTCACGACAACGTCCGCGCCCGCGGCGATGGCGAGCTCTCCAAAGTCGCCCAGGGAGCCGCCCAAAATAGCGACGGTTCGGCATGCGTGCTCGGCTTCGCCCCATACACGCGGGTCGCTGCCGAAGGCCGTGGCGGCACGGGCGGCGAGATCGCGCAGCGTGCACGGGTCGTTGAGCGTTGCAAGCGTGCCCAGGCCGGTGGCCTCGGGGTCGTCCACGTGCTCCAGTGAGCTCACGGGTGCGGCATCCAGCAGCTCGCTCAGACAGACACGGGCTTCGTGCGAGCGGTCCAGGTTGGTGTGGAGCGATATGATGCTCACGCCGCAACGCGCTGCCTCGTAGAGCGCCGCGCTGCATTGGGGGCGTGTGGCATCCGCCGGACAAAAGGCCTCGGGCGCCTTGATATAGATGGGATGATGCGTTAGCAGTACGTTGGCGCCGGCCTCCTGGGCGCAGTGCACATTGGCTTCGGTCGCATCGAGTGCGCAGGCAACACCGGTAATCTCTGCGGCAGGGTCGCCGACGGAGAGTCCTACATGGTCCCAACTCTCGGCATCAGTCTTGGGATAGCGTGCCAGCAGCGCGCGCTCGAGCTCGGCGACGATCATGCGGCACCTACGATCGAGAGCAGCGTCTGGGCAAAGTCGTCCAGATCTCCCGGATTCACGCGGTCATCGAAGGAAATGCGCAGCGCGCCCAATGCCTGCTCGCGACCGATGCCCATCGCACTCAAAACGTGGCTGGGGTCCATACTGCCGCTCGAGCATGCCGAGCCTGCCGATACCTCAAAGCCGGCGGCGTCGAGCTTGACGATGAGCTCCTCGGAGTCCATGCCGTCGACGTAGATCGAAACCATACCCGGCAGACGATCGGCCTGTGCGTAGTCGTCCATGGTGGCATGAATACGCGGATGAGCCGTAAGCGTGGCGTAAAGCTTGTCGGATAAGGCCTGCAGCGTTGTGCGCTCCTTGGCAACATTCGGCAACAGCGCGGAGGCGGCAGCGGCAAAAGCCAGCTGTGTACGCAGGTCCTGCGTACCGGCACGTCGTCCGGCCTCCTGTCCTCCGCCAAAAATGCGCGGGCGCAGCGGCGTGCGGCTCTTAAGGTAGAGCGCGCCAGATGCCACGGGGCCACCGATCTTGTGCGCGGCAACCGTCATAGCATCGACGCCCAGCTCGGTGACATCGAGCGGAATATGCAAGTACCCTTGGATGGCATCGGTATGAAACAGGGCGCCGGCAGCATGTGCGGCCGCGGCAAGCTCGCGGATGGGCTGCACCACGCCGGTCTCGTTGTTGGCGACCATAATGCTCACGAGCGCCACGTCGTCGCTGAGCAAGTCGCTCAGTGCGGCGGGTTCGATGTAGCCCGCACGGCAGGGCTGCACCAGGTCGACGCTAAACCCGGCGGCACGCAGCAGCGGCAGGTTGTCCAGAATCGAATCGTGCTCGATGGCAGATACGATCACGCGGTTACGCTTACGGTCGCACTGACGTGCACCCTCGGCAAGACCGAGGAGCGCCAGTTGGTTGGCTTCGGTGCCGCCGTTGGTCAGGACGATCTCGGACGGGCGGACGCGTGCGCCAAAGCTGCGGGCGATATCGCGACGGGCGACTTCCAGGCGTGCGGCGGCCTTGCGGCCAAGCGAGTGCAGCGAGTTGGGGTTGACGCCGGCAAGCTCGCTGTCGTCGTACTCACGCTGCGCAAGGCGCGCCTCGGCGCGCATGGGCGTCGAGGCGGCGTAGTCAAGATTCACGGGTATGCGGTTTTGACCTGCGGTCATAAGGGTTTATGCCTCCTGTGCGGCCTCGTTGCCCAGCTTCTGCAGCAGCGCAACCTCGGCGGCGGGATCTTCGGACTTAAATACGGCGGAGCCGGCTACGAGCACGTTGGCGCCGGCCTTGACGACCTCGGCGATGTTCTTGGAAGAGATACCGCCATCGACCTCGATGAGGGGCGAAACGCCGTGACGCTCGCACATGGCCTTGAGCTCGTGGAGCTTAGCGATGGTGCCAGGGATAAAGCTCTGGCCGCCAAAGCCAGGGTTCACGCTCATCAGCAGCACCATGTCGACAACGTCGATGATGCTCTCGAGTACGCACACGGGGGTGGCGGGGTTGAGCACCACACCGGCCTTGACACCGCGCTGCTGCAGATGCGTGAGCGTGCGGTGCAGGTGCGTGGAAGCCTCGTAGTGCACGGTGATCATGTCGGCACCGGCGTCGGCGTACCAATCGACCGTCTCGTCGGGGTTCGACACCATCAGGTGCGCGTCGACCGGTACATCGGTGGAGCGCTTGACGGCCTTAAGGATGTCAACGCCAAAGGTGAGGTTGCCGGTAAAGTGACCGTCCATAACGTCAAAGTGCACAAAGTCGGCACCGGCGATCTTGTCGAGTTCGCCCTTGAGGTTGGCCATGTCGGCCGAAAGGACAGACGGAGCGATTTTGATGGAACCCATGATAGAAGCCTTTCTGCGCTAGTCGGTGAGTCCGTAGAACTCTTGAGAAGGGACGCGATCGGTAAGAATCTCGAGTGCCCTATCCAAAGTAACACCGTTGTAGAGCGTTTGCTCCACGGCAAAGGTGAGCGGAATGTCTACGCCCAGTGAACGGGCAAGCTCGCTGACGCTGCGGGCCGCGACGGCGCCTTCGACCACCATATGCGTGCGCGTCTGATACTCGTCGAGCGACATGCCGTGGGCAAACTCGTAGCCAAAGGTGCGGTTGCGCGAATGCTCCGAGGTGCAGGTGGCAATGAGGTCGCCCATGCCGGCAAGTCCCATGCAGGTCATAGCTTGACCGCCGCGGGCGTGCACCAGACGGCTGATCTCGGCTAGGCCACGCGTCATGATGAGGGCGAGCGTGTTGTCGCCTGCGCCGGTGCCGGCGGAGATGCCGCACACGATGGCGATGACATTTTTCATGGCGCCGCAGACCTCGACGCCGGTCATGTCCTGCGACAGGTAGATGCGGAAGGCCGTGGACAGGAGCAGGTCCTTAAAGGTCTCCCCTATCTGCGGATCTTTGCTGGCGATGACGGCGGCAGAAAGTCCGCCGCGGCAGATCTCCTCGGCATGGTTGGGGCCCGAGAGCGCCGCAACACGTGCCTCGTTGCCGATCTCGCTGGCGATGACCTCGCTCATGAGCAGGCCGGACTCGGGCTCAATGCCCTTGGTGAGGCAGAGCACCGGGGTGTCGGTGGCGATACAAGGTGCCGCTTGATGGCATACGCTGCGCAGGTGCGTGGAGGGCACGGCAAAGATGATGGCATCGGCGTCGTTGAGCGCCTGGGCGAGCTCGGTCGTTGCTACCACGTTTTCCGGCAGCTCGTAGCCCACAAGGTAGCGGGGGTTGCGGTGCTCGCTATTGATGCCGGCGGCCGTCTGCTCACTGTGGGCCCACATGGTCACGCGCTCGGCTCGCGCGGCGGCAAGGCCGGCGACGGCGGTTCCCCAGGAGCCAGAGCCAATCAGCGCAACATTCATGACTCTCTCCTACTTATCGTCGGGCTCGGTGACGCGCTTGGTAAACGAGAGCTTGGACTCCTTACCGGTCATGAGCTTTTTGATGTTCGCGCGATGGGCCCACACTACGGTGATGCCGATCATCGCCATGCAAAACTTGAGGCCCAGGCTGCTGTACGGAAAGACCGCACAGGCAGCGATGGGAAGACCAATGGCGGCGGCAAGCGAGCCCACCGACACAAACTTGGTGATGGCGACGGCAACGATAAACATGCCCAGCAGCGACAGGCCAATGGGCCAGTACCAGGCAAGAATCACGCCCAGGCCCACGGCGATGCCCTTACCGCCGTGGAAGTTAAGGTAAGGCGAGAAGATGTGTCCCCACACGGCAGCCAGGCAAATGACGCCGATCATCCAGTCACCGGCGGCACCGGGAGCCATGATGCTCACGGGGAAGCCATAGCCCACGCTCGCGATGAGCGGACGCGCGATAAGGACGCAGATGGCGCCCTTAAGGCAGTCGAGCAGCAGCGTGAGCGCGGCCACCTTGGGGCCGGCCACGCGCAGCGCGTTGGTGGTGCCGATGTTGCCGGAGCCCGCCTTGCGAATGTCCGTGTGGTTGAACACGCGGCCCAGGATCAGGCCAAACGGAATCGCTCCGATAAAGAACGAGACCACGGCGCAGATGGCGGTCAGCAGGATCGGATTAAGCATCCTTTTGCTCCTTCTTCCTAAAGAAGAGTCGAATGGGCGTACCGGAAAAATCGAAGGTCGAGCGCATGCGGTTCTCCACGTAGCGCTGGTAGGTGTCGTTGACCAAGTCGCTGTGGTTGACAAAGAACGTAAACGTCGGCGGGTTGACGCCCGTCTGGGTCACGTAGTGCATGCGCAGGCGGCGCTTGCCGTCCACCACGGTGTGGCCGAACTCGCGCAGGTCGGTGAGGAACGTGTTGAGGCGCGAGGTGCTGATCTTTTGCGAGCGCGTCTTCTCGGCGGCGTCGACCATCGCCCAGATCTTCTCGACGCTGCGGCCGGTCAGGGCAGAGATGCGCAGGTACTGGGCCCAGGGAGCCATGACGCCCAGACGGCGGTCGATGGTCTCCATGCAGGCCTCGCGCTTACGGTCGTCGTCGAGCAGATCCCACTTGTTGAGCAGCACCACGATGGCGCAGCCGCGCTCAATGGCAAGACCCATGACCTTCTGGTCCTGCTCGGTAACGCCCACGGAGGCGTCGACGACGAGCAGCGCTACGTCGGCGCGGTCGATGGCGCCCGAGAGGCACAGCAGGGGCTGGCCTCGGGCGGCGATGGCCTCGCGGACGCGACGCAGGCGCTCGGCG
>DBFMRS010000082.1:0-14500 GCA_048387515.1 Collinsella sp. | reverse complement strand
TATTAGGTCATGCGGCGGTCTCGGCTCGCCGCGGCCCGCGCGGGACATGTCAGGAAACGAGGGCAGCCCTGTGGGCGCCAGCGGAATGTGGGGTCACCGCGCGGTCCGCATCTGATGGTGTCGACGTCAATGGTATACGGGTGCATCATCGACGTCTTCAATACAGAAAATATCAGTGCGGAATGTTTTGGGAGGTAGCCCAAACAGCCCCGGCGGGGGTCCTGTGTAGTCACCCTTTAGGCGGAACTCTCCTAATTATTTGGATGAGTCGTTTACTTACTTGTACTGTTACCGTCTTCCCGCTCTTGTTGGGGTATGCTTTGTTCGTATGTAAACGTATGACATGTTGATGGGGGAGGGTGCTATGGCTCGCGAGGGCGCTCGTTCTAAGGATTCGGCTAAGCCTGGCATCAAGGAAGTTGCAGCGGTGGCGGGGGTTTCGCCTACTACGGTATCTCGCGTGCTTAATAATCGCGGCTATATTAGCCAAGAGACTCGCGATAAGGTCCATGCCGCGATGAAGCGCATCAACTATACGCCCAACGATATCGCCCGTGCCATGCTCAACGGTCGCCTGAATCTAATAGGTATGATAGTCCCCTATGTCAGCAGCCCGTTTCATGCCCAAGCGGTCCAAGCCGTTGAGCGTACCCTGGCCGAAAACGGTTTTAAGATGTTGCTGTGCAATAGCGCCAATCGACCTGATCTTGAGCGTTCTTATATCGATATGCTTCGGCGCAATATGGTTGATGGCGTCATCGTCAACTCGCTTAATATCGGTGCCGAGGCGTATGCCGAGATGGGCTTGAGTCTGGTTGGTATCGACTGCGACCTTGGCGAAGCCTCTGTTCAGATTGCGAGCGACAGCTATAGCATCGGCGAACTTGCCACGCGTCGCCTGATCGATGACGGATGTTCACGCATCCTGTGCCTGCGCAGCAATAGCCGCATGCGCATGCCCGCCAATAAGCGTACCGATGCCTACCTCGATGTTGTTGAGCAGGCCGGTTTGCCCGCGCTTGTCCGTGAGGTTGAGTTCGTTAAGCCCGACGACGAAAAGAGCGCGGTCGTTGCGAAGATCCTCGATGAGAACCCCGATATTGACGGCATCTTTGCGGGAGACGACACGATGGCGGCTATCTGTCTTAACGTGATGAAGCAGCGCGGCTTGAGCGCTCCGGGCGATATTAAGGTCGTGGGCGCGGATGGTGCCCGCCGCACTATGACGTTTATGCCTGACTTAACAACCGTACGCCAAGATATCGATCGCATCGGAGAGCTCGCGGCGCAATCCATCATTGCTCTTATTAACGGCGAAAAGCCCGAATCGAATATCAAGCTCCCCGTTGAACTCATTGAGGGTAAAACCGCGTAGTTCATCCCGTGCCAAAAGAATTCCTCAAACACCTCTGATGACCGTTCGCCGGCATATGTCAACCGTTTGCCGACGACTGGAACTGCGAAAAGACGTATTGGTGTGAAAACGTTTGACATATGAAAACGATTGACATATCTTGCAGTTGTACCGAGTTAGTATCTCGTGAGAAAGGAAGTCTCGGATGCACAAGGTGTATTACCAGCCTGAGGGAATTTGGGTAGGCGACATCATGCCGTACGGCGAGGACGGCACGTTCTATCTCTATCATCAGCGTGACACGCGAAACCCCGGACCTTTCGGAGAGCCGTTCGGCTGGGCACTCGCGACAACCAAGGACTTCGTCAATTACAAAGACTTTGGCGAGAGCCTTGAGCGTGGCGGCGACGAGGAAGTCGACCAGTATGTTTATGCCGGCACGGTGTTTAAGGTGGGCGACAAGTACCATGCGCTCTACACTGGTTGCAATCGCGATAAGGTCAAGGCACGCTTGATGAAGCAGGTTCTTCTTCACGCAACGAGTGACGACGCCGTCAAGTGGGAGAAGAACATCGCCGAGACGCTGCTTCCGCCCCAGGAGGGTTACGATGACCGCAACTGGCGCGATCCCTTTGTGCTTTGGGATGAGGAGAACGAAGAGTACATGCTCATCCTCGGCACGCGTGTGGGCGAGGACAAGCGTCTGATGACCGGTCGTCTGGTCAAGTTCACCTCCAAGGACCTGGATACCTGGGAGTTCCAGGGCGACTGGTGGAATCCGGGCCTGTACACCATGTTCGAGATGCCTGATCTCTTTAAGATGGGCGACTGGTGGTATCTGGTGTTCTCCGAGTACAGTGATGGCAACAAGACCCGTTACCGCATGTCTCGCTCTATCAACGGTCCTTGGATCACTCCTGCGGACGATTCCTTCGATGGCCGCGCGTACTATGCCGCGCGTACCGCATTTGATGGCGAGCGCCGCGTTCTCTTTGGTTGGGTTCCTACGCGTGACGAGGGCGGCGACCCCAGCTCTTACCTGTGGGGTGGCACCTTTATGCCCCTCGAGATCGTTCAGCGTGCCGACGGAACGCTCGGCACCAAGCTTCCTGACAGCATGCTTGGCGCCTTTGGCGAGGCTAAGGCAGTCGAGGCCTTTGAGCTCTCCTGCGAGTCGGGCAAGGTCGAGCAGGTGCTCGCCGCGGATGCCGGTTCCACCTATATGCTCGATGCCGACATCGAGCTCGCCGGTGACGCTGCCGGCTTCTCGGTGAAGCTTGCCGAGGACGCCGAGTCCGGTCTTGCCTATGAGTTCCGCGCCAACCTGCGTGAGGGCAAGCTCGAGTTTACGGCGGCCCCCCAGTATCCGTGGTTCCAGGTCAACAACATGGGCCTCGAGCGTCCGTTGTTCTTTAAGGGCGAGGGCACTCATCATGTGCGCCTGGTCGTTGACGACGATATCGCGACCATCTTTGTCGATGATGTTGCGCTTAACGCGCGCTTCTGCAATAAGCAGGGCCAGGGTGTGGCACTGACGGTCACCGACGGTACGCTCAAGTGCGCAAATGCAACGATCGCGTCTCTGTAATGGCATCAAAACGTTTTATGATTTCGTAAGGGAATGGAGAGGAACATGGACTACAAAGTAGTGTCTCAGCAAGTCGTCGATAACGTCGGCGGTCTGGAGAACATCGAGGGCGCCACGCATTGCGTTACGCGTCTGCGTCTGGTGCTCAAGGATACGAGCAAGTACAACAAGGCCGAGCTCGAGAACATCGATGGCGTCAAGGGCGTGCTGTACAACAGCGGCCAGCTCATGATCATCTTCGGTACCGGTACCGTCAACAAGGTCTACGATGAGTTTATGGCTCTGACGGGCGTTAAGGAGATCAGCGCTTCCGAGGTCAAGGGCGCCGAGGCGGACAAGAAGGGCAAGTTCTTCTCGGTCCTCAAGGTATTCTCGGATATCTTTATCCCCATCATTCCCGCTTTCGTCGGCGCTGCTATCATCATCGGCCTTAAGTCGCTGATCGTTGCCAACGGCCTCTTTGGCATGGAGGGCAGCCTTGCCGATCACAGCGAGTTCCTCAAGAACCTCGCAAGCTTCTTTGCCATTATCGCCACCACGTTTGACTACCTGCCTGTCCTGGTTATGTACAGCGCGGTGAAGCGTTTTGGCGGTAACCCGATTCTGGGCATCCTCGTCGGTATCGTCATGGTTCACCCGAGCCTTATGAACCGCAACACGTTCGTTATGGACCCGACGGGTGCTGAGTACTGGAACTTTGGTCCGCTCTCCATTCCCATGGTTGCTTTCCAGGGTGGCGTGTTCCCTGCAATCCTGACTGCCTGGTTTATGGCCAAGGTCGAAAAGATTGCCCAGAAGTACATCCCCGAGGTCGTTTCGTTCGTCTTTGTCCCGACCGTTACCCTGATTCTTGCTAACGTCGCCCTGTTCACCGTGTTCGGCCCGCTCGGCAACCTGATCGGCGACGTCCTCGCCGGCGTAATCGATATCCTGTACAACAGGATGGGCGTCTTTGGTGCCTTTGTCTTCGCCGCGTTCCTGCAGCCGCTTGTCGTTACCGGTACGCATCAGTTCATCCAGGGTATCGAGGCAAACCTCGTTGCCACGACTGGCTTCAACTACATCCAGGCCATCTGGTCGGTTTCCATCATCGCCCAGGGCGGCGGCGCCATCGGCATGTACCTCATTCACAAGAAGCATTCCAAAGAGCGCAACATCTGCATGTCGTCCTTTATCCCGACGCTGGTCGGTATCTCCGAGCCCGCAATCTTTGCTGCAAACATGCGCTACTCGATCATCCCGTTCATCTGCGCTTGCATCGGTGCAGGCTGCGGCGGTGCCTTCGTGAAGCTCTTTGAGGTGCGCGCCATCGGTCAGGGTCTGACCGGCGTGCTTGGCCTGCTCATCGTCACGCCCGAGACGCTCGTGTGGTATGTGGCTGGCAATCTCATCGCCTTCATCGTGCCGATCGTCTTGATCTTTGCCTACAACAAGGCAAAGGGCGTGCCGACCACCGATGAAGAGGGCGCTGGCGCTGGCTTCGACGTTAGCTTCTAGTTGAGCCGTTCAGCGTAATGTGCGGATAAGTCCATTTGGGGAAGGGCGTTCGGCTCGTGCGAGTCGAGCGTCCTTTCCCATAGACGAGAAAGTCAACGGCGATGTTTAATCAAAAAAATAAGGTGACACGCGCGGACTATGAGCAGTGGCGTGCCGGACAGGATGAGACGGCGGCTCGCATCGCATCCGACCCCGATAGGCTTTTGTTCCATGTGGAGCCTGAGCTTGGCTGGCTCAACGACCCCAATGGTTTGGTTCAGATTGGTGATACGTATCACATCTATCATCAATACGATCCGTTCGATGCTGCGCATGGCGGTCCAGTGCTTTGGAACCATCTGACGACAAAGGATTTTGTGACGTACGAGAATCACGGCCCCGTGCTGTTCCCCGATTCCGATTTGGATTCGAGTGGAGCGTATTCTGGTTCTGCCTTTGTACGTGATGGCAAGATTCACTACTTCTATACCGGCAACGTTAAGCATTTTGACCGTGATGATTACGACTACGTGTTGACGGGCCGTGAGCAAAACCAAATTCATATGGTTGCCGAGAATCCCGACGAATTGGGCGAGAAGCGCATAGCTGTTGGGCCGGTCGATTACCCCGACGATATCGGTACGCACGTGCGCGACCCCAAGATCCTTGAACACGACGGTATCTACTACATGGTTCTCGGCGCTCGTACGAAAGACGATCGCGGGTGCGTGCTTGTCTATACCTCGCGTGATCTAGAGGACTGGGGCTATGCGACGCGCATTGAGCTGGGCGAGAAGTTTGGCTTTATGTGGGAGTGTCCTGATCTGTTTGAGCTCGATGGCGAGCTTATTCTCGTTTGCTGTCCGCAGGGCGTGCCCGCCGATGGCTGGCGTTACCGCAATCCGCATCAGTGCGTGTGGTTCTCCATCGAGGCCGATTGGGGGGCGCCGAGCTTTAAGATCGTCGGCCAGGGCATGCCTCCGATGGTTGATGCCGGTTTTGATTTCTATGCCCCGCAGTCCTTTGAGGACGCTGCGGGTCGGCGTTTGATGATCGGATGGTCGGGTTGCCCCGATGCGACGACAGAAAGCCCGACGGTGGCGCGCGGGTGGCAGTGCGCGCTGACGGTGCCGAGAGAGCTGAGCATGCGCGGCGGCAAGCTCTGCCAGTGGCCGGCGCACGAGATTGAGAGGATGCGCGGCGATTGCGTTCGTGCTGTAGGCGGTGAGACCGTTGAGGAGCCGGGACGCCTGTTTGATGTCGTGGTTTCCTGCGAGGGAGCCAAGATGATCGAGCTCGAAATCCGCAAGGGTGTCTTTGTGCGTTATACGGACGGGATGCTTACCCTCGACATGGGTGACGAAGGCTATGGGCGCGACCAGAGGTCGATCGAGCTCAGCGAGCTTCGCGACCTGCGCGTGCTTTCGGACACTACGATGGTCGAGATTTTTGCAAATGGCGGCGAGGCGGCACTTACGAGCCGTACCTATTCGCCGGCGGTTCCGGCGATGGAGCTGCACGCCGAGGGTGCGGCATCGATGAATTTCTACCGCCTCGTGCATTAACCGTGCGTGGAGCACGATTGGATTTGCTGGACGGAATGTGTCGCAGTTGTCGCGGTCAACTACCGCTTACCGCATATAGCGACCGTTTGCGGAATAAGTAACCCTCCTTAATAAACCGTGTGGAATCCTAGATAAGCACGGAGTTTTCCAGGGAGACGCTGTCCTTTGTTGTGTGCAAGGGGCGGCGTCTCTTTGGCGCTTGGACGCCGTTGTGCAACAGTGCGGCGGCGCGTGCCATGTATTGAAAAGCCAATGTCGAGATGGGTCGTGATAATAATGGGCAAGTACGTAATCGTGGTTGAGTCTGGGTCGGATGTGACGCCGGAGCTCTGCGAGCGCTACGGCATCGTGCGCGTGCCCATGCATGTCACGATTGGTGACGAGACCGTCGAGGACGGCTCGATCGATCCGCTCGAGATTTATTCGCGCTGCAATGAGTTTGGCGTGATGCCCAAGACCAGTGGCTGCGCGCCTGCGGATTTTGCTCACGTGTACGACCGCATTCACGCTGAGCAGCCCGACGCGACTATTTTGCATCTTGCATATTCCGAGGCCACGACCTGTTCGCATCAGTCCTCAAAGATTGCGGCCCAGGGGCGCGACTACGTGTTCTCCATGGACACGCGCTTTGTCTCGGTAGGCCAGTCGCTTGTTGTCGTCGAGACCGCCAAATACATCGAGGCTCACCCCGATGCCACCGTCGACGAGATCTTCGCCTTCGCGAACTCCGTCATGGACCGCGTGCTGTTGGGCTTTGTCCCAACCGATCTCGCCTTCCTTAAGGCCGGCGGTCGTTTGTCCAACGTGGCATTCCTCGGTGCCCATCTGCTCAAGATTAAGCCCTGCATTGAGGTGGCGGGTGGTAAGTTCGTGGCGACCAAGAAGTTCCGCGGTTCTATGCTTAAGTGCGCCCGTGCCTTTATTGACCACATGGTTGCGAAGGGCGAGATTGACTACTCGCACATTGGCCTGGCGTATTCGGTAGGCCTTTCCCAGGAGCTGCGCGACGACATGGAAGTCTATGCGCACGACCTGGGCTTTAAGGACATTACCTGGACTCAGGTCGGCGGCGTCATCTCGAGCCATTGCGGCCCGACCGCCTTCGGCGCGGTGCTCACGCTCAAGGCGTAAGGCCTGGCGTCTATCGATTTCTATTGCCTCGGCGGCGGGCGGGTTGCGACAACCTACCCGCCGCTCTTGCGTGGGGTCAAATAGAACAACCCAATTGACCGCTAAACCGTTTCGCCATCATGCATATGGGCTAGAATGACTCTGGCATTTATGTAACTAAAACCAATGAGAGGCAAGGTAGCGGGAATGGCTGAGATGACGCTCGAGGGTGTGGACGCTCGTCCCGAGGACTCCGCGTTTGCCCTGGGCCGCGTACATTCGATTGAAACGATGGGTACGGTCGACGGACCCGGCATCCGCTTTGTGGTGTTTGTCCAGGGCTGTCCCATGCGCTGCGCGTATTGCCACAATCCCGATACCTGGTCGGTCAACGGCGGCACGATGGTGACCGTCGAACACCTCATGGATGAGTTCCAGAGTAACCATGAGTTTTACCGCAGCGGCGGCATTACCGTTTCGGGCGGCGAGCCGCTCCTGCAGCCCGAGTTTTTGGCCGACCTGTTTCGTGCAATGCACAACAACCCCGATGGCCGTGTACATACCTGCCTAGATAGCTGTGGCTATGCATTTGACCCCAACCACCCCGAGAAGTTCGATGCCGTGCTCAACGAGACCGACATGGTACTGCTCGATATTAAGCATGCCGACCCGGTCGAGCATAAAAAGCTGACCGGTTGCGATCCCGCACGCATTCTGGCGTTTGGTGATGAGCTTGCGCGTCGCAAGATTAAGGTCGTTATCCGCCACGTGGTGGTGCCGGGCATTACCGACACGGTGGAGGAGTGCGAGAACCTCGGTCGCCTCATCGCTCCATGGCACAACGTGGTGGGCCTGGAAATGCTGCCGTATCACACGATGGGTGTCGTCAAGTACGAGCAACTGGGCATTCCCTATAAGCTCGAGGGCGTGCCCCAGATGGATACCGCTCGCATGCCCGAGCTGCGCAATGCCGTTATGATCGGCATGAAAAAGCGCCGTGCGGAGCTCAAAAACGCTATCGGATAGCATGCCATTTTCGTTCCCCAAGGGCACTCATTGGGGACAGACTTAAATGAGTGCCCCTGGGCACCTAGTTGATTGCTAAAGAGCCCCGTCCTAAAAAGACTGCTCTCTGGGTTGCGGTGAGATGCGCAACAGAATCGTGCCATTTGGATAAATACGCTTGTGGTTTCTTTAAAGACACCTTAAACGCCGCTGAATATCTTTGGAAAGAATTGCCTGCTCGGTATCATGCTGCTCGTATATAAACGGTGGCAGTCAGGAGACCACGTGCGAAACATCGCATCGCGGGACGAGTATGTGCCGCAGCATGGCAGCAGATATAAGACGAAGGGCACGTCTTCGCGTGGCCTTGCTGACGCTCGCACCCGCGTGGCGAAGATTGCCGCCATTGGGATGCTGACGTTGGCGGTTATTATCCTCGGAATTACCGCCAAAACCTACGCGTCGGAGCGAATGGCACACTCAGATGCGTCAACGGTACAGACGCAAAACAAAAAGGTCTCTGAATCTAAAGCCACCGCAAGCCAAACCCTGTCGACAGCGAGCCTCAAGACGAGGCTTTCGAAGGCGGACTTTAACGATATTCCCTCAGGCGATACCGTGCAGACCTTCTCACTAGTTGATGACCAGATCCCCGCCCTGGAGGATGAGAGCCTCGCCGCGCTCCAAGATGCCCTGAGTCAGGCGCAGGAGCTGGGCGATGTGGGCGTGGTGTTTTACGATCTGACGAGCGGCAAGGGCGTGACGTATAACGCGGATGCCGAGGTGTACGGTGCGAGCAGTTATAAGGCGCTCTATGTACTCTACGTCTGCGAGTCACTGGTCGAGACGGGCCAGGTCTCACTCGATGAATCCCTTGGCACCTATGGCGGCTACAGTATGGGCTGGCAGACGGTGCGCGACCTGATCGAGGCCGCGGTCGTTAATTCGGACAACGATTCGTTTATTGCGTTACGCGCGGCGTTTGACCGTGTCGGTTACGAGGATTGGATTGTCAGTCTTGGCGTCGATTACGATACCGCACTCGATCCGATGAGTGATTTTCCCACCTATTGCCCGCGAACCTCGGCCAAGTTGTGGCGCGAGATGAGCGAGTATCTGAGCTGTGGCAGTGAGACCTCCCAGTGGTTATCTGAACTGCTGTCATCAACATCGCGCTCATTTATCCGTGATGGCATTGCGGACGACCAAGCCTTGGTGCGCAACAAGGCAGGCTGGATTAGCGAGGATGGTTGCTATTCGACATGCGATGCGGGCCTTATCGACATCGATGGCCGTACCTATGTCATGAGCATCATGACATCGATGCCGTGGAGCGACCACTCGAGCGAGGTTACGACAGCGATTGCAAAGGCTCTGTTTGATACGCGAGCCGCACTGGCCTAGCGTGTTCGTTTGACGAGGTCAAACGAAATGCTGGTACCATACCGTGGTTGAGAATTTCGTATAGGTTTGGGGAATGGCATGGCTACCATCGCGATTATCGGCGCGCTCGAAAAAGAGATCATGCAGATTAAGGAAGAGTTGAGTAACGTTTGCATGGTACAGGAGGCGGGCTTGAACGTTGTGGCCGGCGGGCTCGACGGCCTGACAGTTGTTGCCACAACGGCGGGTATGGGCACGGTGAATGCCGCCGCCGCAACACAGCATCTCATTAGTAAATATGCCCCGCAGGCCGTTGTGCTCTCGGGTATCGCGGGCGGTTTGAACCCTAAGCTCCATATCGACGACGTGGTTATCGGCAAATGCCTACGCTATCTGGATACCGATACCGCGCTTATCGCCGAGTCTGCACCGGGGCTCGAGGAGTTTGGCTCGACGCCTGCGCTGGTCGATATTGCTGCCGATGTGCTTGCTGAGCGTGGCTTTGTCAACGCTTCGACAAATGCAGCCGCCTCGAACGAGGGCACCAAGCAGTTCCTGGTCGGCACGATTGCCACGGGTAACCGCTTTGTGACGGGCGCCGCTATGCGCAACGACGCTATCGAGGCGACGCATGCCGATTGCGTCGGCATGGAGGGCGCGGCAATTGCCCATATCGCAACCAAAAATGGTGTCGATTGCCTGGTGCTGCGCGCTATCAGCGATAATTGTGACGAGGCGTACGATGCGATTTGCGACCGCGAGTTCGACCTGTTCGAGTATGCCCGTACCGCGAGTGGCATTACGCTCGATATTGTTCGCCGTATCGCTGCTATCTATTAGCGCGCTTTTTTTGTAAGAACCTACGACCAAGGAGTGTCCATGGCCGATTCAATTAACTACCAGCTTGCCAAGTTCGTTGCCAGCTATGGCAAGGTTTCGCAGATTCCCGAGTCCACCTGCCCCGAGGTGAGCTTCGTCGGCCGCTCCAACGTGGGCAAGTCGTCGATCATGAACAAGCTTTTTGGCCGCAAGAACCTCGTCAAGGTTTCGAGCACACCGGGCAAGACGAGCAATATCAATTTCTTCGAGGCCGATGACGTGCACTTCGTTGACCTGCCGGGCTATGGTTTCGCCCGTCGTTCCAAGGCCGAGCGTGACCGTTGGGCAGAACTTATCGGCGACTTCTTCGACTCGGAGCGCAGCTTTAACCTGGTCGTGTCGCTGGTGGATATTCGTCACGACCCCAGTAAGCTCGACCATGACATGATCGACTACCTGCAGGGCAACGAGTTCAACTTTATCGTTTGCCTCACCAAGGCCGACAAGCTCAGCCGCACCCAGCAAGCCCGCCAGGCAGCAGCCATCAAAAAGCAGCTCAACGTCCCGGCCGAGAACGTGATCATCACAAGCTCCCAAACCGGTACCGGCATCGACGAACTCAAAAAGCGCATCGCCGAGGCCTGCCTCTAATCGGGCTGCAACCCCTCAAAAGCTCTCATCTATATCACCTCAGTGATAGTTATTGGTAAACTATCACTGAGGTGATATTTTTTTGGAGGTCGATATGGAGCTTTGGCACGGGTCGGAGGTTGTTGTCGAACGTCCGTCGTTGGATAAATGCAGACAATTCAATGACTATGGGCGCGGGTTTTATTGCACGCCACATGAGGAAATGGCGATGGAATGGGCATGCCGGACCGAGTCTGATGGCGTTGCCAATCGATATGAGCTTGATTTAGATAGCCTTTCGGTCTTGGATTTGGAGTCTGGGGAGTTTTCAATCCTCAATTGGCTTGCAATTCTGGCGAACAACAGAGAGTTCAATGTTTCGACGCCAGTAGCACGCGAGGGGCTTCGCTATCTACTTGATAACTGTTTAATTGATACATCTCCTTATGACGTTATTCGAGGCTATCGTGCAGACGATTCCTATTTCTCGTTTGCAAGACAGTTTGTCAACGGCATGATTTCGCTCAGGCAATTGCAGCGCATTATGTTTTTGGGGGATTTGGGCATTCAATATGCGCTTATGAGTGAGCGTGCGTTCTCGGCGATTAGGTTCCGCGATTGGAAGCAGGCTTCGGGGCCTGAGTATTATCCCAAGCGTTTTGAGCGAGAGCAGAATGCTCGACGCAAATATTTGGATACGGTCAATGGGTTCGATTCCGAAGGTATCGACATTAGGGATTTAATGGCAGGGAGGGTTGATTTAAATGATCCAAGAGTTAACAGATCGTGGGCCGAGTAGGACATATCCCGTCTACTACCTCGAGGATGCAATGAACAACCTCGGCGACTGCTTTGACTATGCCGTTAACGATTATGGAGCAGAAGGATCGGAAGTTGCGGAACTCTTTTGCCTGAGCGGCGTAGCTCGCGAGTTCGAACGCGGCAACGCATGGGTCGTATCGGGAAAATCGGGCGTTGAGCTGTTCGCGCTTATCGCTGAAAGGTCGGGCTATCAATCAAGGCCGATGCCAAATCGAACCTACCGATTCGAAAAGACACCGGAATATTGGACAGGCTGGATATTGGCATATCTGCAGTGGCGATTAGGAGAGTCTTTCGAAGATTTGCTGCATGTCGTTCCATTTGATGTGCTACGCAGTCTGTACTACCCCTGGCACGAAGCCTCGGAGGAACGCGTGGCTCGCCTCGTCTGCGATATGGCGAAAAAAGCGTCCAGGCAAACCAAACTTGCGTTAGCAAGAAAGAAGCTTAAGAAAACCCAACAAGACCTAGCATACGAATCGGGTGTGTCACTCCGCTCAATCCAAATGTACGAGCAGCGCCAGAGAAACATTAATGAAGCTTCGGTAACAAGCGTAAGAGCCATAGCAAAAGCCCTCCACTGCAACATCGAAGATCTCCTAGAGCCAGTCTTCGAATACAAAGAAACCAGTGCAGCCTAAACCAAGCACACAGCCGATGCCCGCCTCTAGGAAGTGCTCCAGCCTAGCAAGAGCCCCTACCAATAAAAAGCCAGATTATCAGCCCGGCGACTTTCCAGAGTGTAGGTCCCTGTAGCCGCCGCCGGCGAAGTTAACATAGGGGAGGCCAGGGGCTTTGCCCCCAAATCTTTCCGCAGGACGGCAGGACCCCCGCCGCACGAAGTGCGCAGTGGGGGTCCTGCCATGTCCGAGGACGATTTGGGGGCAAAGCCCCTGGCCTCCCCGGCGAGTATACGGGACGGCGACTACAGGTATTCGATCTGGGCGCCCTCGGTGTCGCACGTCAGAATATGCGTGTCACACTTGGGGAACTGCTCACGCAGCTTGACCTGCAGGAACTTTGCCACGATGGTGTCGTCGGTTACAGCCATGAGGGTCGAGCCCGAACCGCTGATCCAGATGGTCTTAGCGCCTCCGTTAAGGCAGGTGTCGCGCACGGCGTTGTAGTCGGGGATGAGGCGGCGGCGATAGGGCTCCTGGATGCGGTCGTCGTTGGCGGCAGCAATCAGGTCAAGGTCGCCGGTTTCCAGGCCGCGCGTCATGCCGGCGATGCGGCCCATTTGCCATACGGCGGTGGAGAGTGGAATCTCCTGCGGCACAACCTTGCGCGCTTCGCTCGTATGCACCTCGTAGGGCGGAATCACGGTAATAAAACGCAAGCGATCGCTCACCTCGTAGCGCAGGCACTGGGGGAGCGAATCGGTCGGCGTAAAGGAGCAGACGGCGCCGCCCAGGATAGCAGGGGCGACGTTATCGGGATGGCCCTCGACCTCGGTGGCAATGCGGACGAGCTCAGCGCGGTCGACGGTGTGGCCTGTCAGTGCGGCGGCGGCCATAATGCCGGCGACGACGCAGGTGGAGCTGGAACCCAGGCCACGGGCGACGGGCACGTCGGTCTGAATGTCGATAGCAACGGGAAAAGCCGGCTCGCCCCACGCGGCCAGAGCATCGACAAAGCTCACGTAGACCAGGTTATTCTCGTTTTGGAACTCCTCGGGGCAGCCCGTGATGGTGAGCTTGTCGGCGCGCTCGAAGGTGAAGTGCGAGTAGAGGCTGACGGCCATGCCGAGGGTATCGTAGCCAATGCCCAAGTTGGCGCTTGTTGCTGGGACGGTGATCTTGATCATGTGAGTCCTCCTGGCGTGCCTGGCTGTTTAGTTCGCTGCTCGGGCAGTCCTGCGCAAGACGGAAAGCACATTAAGTGCTTTCCTTTGCGTGCGGATCTCGCGACGAACTAAACAGCCAGGCACGCTATGCACGTTCGTCATCATCCCGGTAGGTATCTGATAAAAGAAGGTGCGCCGGCTTTCGCCGGCGCCTTATAAGGGGTTTAGTTGGTTGCTATCTTTTTTGCAGCCTGCTCTACGTAGCTGGCCATTTCGTCGACGTCACAGACGTCTTCGAAGCGGACGGGTTTGGATTCGAGTTCGGCGAGCTGGGTCGGGGCGACCGTGTTGGTTGCCTGCTCGAGCACACGCATGGCCTTAAAGTCGTCCTCGGGAACGTTAAGCCCCAGAGCGTCGCAGCAGGCACGCGGGAACTTGTAGGGGCTGGCGGTCGAAAGCAGCACGCGGGCCTTGGCGCCCTCGGCGGGGGCGACCTTTTCAAAGACGTGATAGCCGCAAGCGGTGTGCGGGTCGATCACGTAGCCGTTCGCATCCCAGCAACTCTTGATGGCAGCGCGGACCTCGTCCTCGCTGGCCCAACCGCAGCCAAAGACGCTCTGAATCTTTGCCAGCAGGTCGGCGGGAACCTCGTAGCGACCCGTCTGGGCAAGCTGCTCCATAAGGCCGGCAACGAGCTCGCAGTCGCCGTCGGACAGGAAGTACAGCATGCGCTCCAGGTTGGAGCTAATAAGGATGTCCATCGACGGCGAGATGGTCGTGAAGAACGGGCGGTTACGGTCGTAAACGCCGGTGGTCAGGAAGTCGGCAAGCACGTTGTTCTTGTCGCTCGCCACGACGAGCTTGGCGACGGGCAGACCCATACGCTTGGCATAGTAGCCGGCCAGGATATCGCCAAAATTGCCGGTCGGTACGCAGAACTCCACGGCGTCGCCGGCCTCGAT
>DBFMRS010000081.1:0-6708 GCA_048387515.1 Collinsella sp. | reverse complement strand
GGAGGGGGTTCCTTTCAATCGCTTCGACCGCCCGCGCCGTGCGGTGGGCGGGCGGGATGCGAATGCAACGGGCATGCGCCGTCAGTCGGGGAAGGCGCATGCCCGTTGCACGGGGACGCGACCGGCGCCCCCGTGCGCGGCGAGCTTACAGCTTGGCGATGGCGTCGTCCACGTGCGCGACGTAGATGTCGTCGACCGCGACGTTCTGTCCCAGACCCTGGAGCAGGCACGTCACTTCGAAGCCGGCGGCCACGAACTTCGCAGCCCAGCTGTCGGGGTCGGTCTCGTCTGCCATGTCGTTGTTCGCGTGGTCGCCCGCGACCACCATGAACGGCGCGAGCACGGCCTTCTTGTAGCCTGCGGCGCTCGCGGCGGCGATAACATCCTCGCAGGTCGGTTCAGCCTCGACGGTGCCGACGAAGAACTGCGTCAAGCCCTCGTTCTTAAACACTTCCTGCATCTTGGCATAGTCGGCGTTGGAATCGGCTTCGGTGCCGTGGCCCATGAGGCACAGCGCCGTCTTGCCGTCGTCGAAGGACGCCATGTTCTCCTTAATGGCTGCGGCCACCTTCTTGTAGTCGTCGTCGGAGGTGAGCAGCGGGTCGCCGAGCGAGATTTTGTCGAACTTGTCGGCGTACTTGTCGAGCTCGTCTTTCACGTCGGTGTATTCCAGGCCACCCATGAGATGCGTCGGCTGCACGACGATTTCCTTCACGCCGTCTTCCACGCAGCGGTCGAGCGCCTCGGTCATGTTGTCGATCGTGATGCCGTCGCGCTTCTTCAGCTTGTCGATGATGATCTGCGCGGTGAAGGCGCGGCGGATGTCGTAGTCCTGCCAGTACTTCTCGCGGATAGCGTCTTCGATGGCGCCGATGGTGATGTGGCGCGAGTCGTTGTAGCTCGTGCCGAAGCTCGTGACGAGGATGACCGGCTTCACGGCCTTCTCCTTTTCACTCGATTTCTCGGAACTCGCGGAGGTGTTGGAGCAGCCCGCGAGCGCGACTCCGGCGAGCGCGACGGCTCCGGTTGCTGCGGCGCCCATGAAGCCGCGGCGTGACATCTGGTCGGACATGGTTTTCCTTTCCTCGGTTTGCCGGTCCCCCGGCGACAGTTGCTTGTCGGCACAAGCGAAAGAAAAGCGCACCCCTCGGGGTTCACAAGGAGCTAACGCCACGGCGATGCCGTGAGGAAAAGGCGAAGCAGTCTGGCTTGGGGCGCGAGGCGGTTCGCCCGCGCGTCCTATACAGTAATGTCCCTTGCCCAGGATTCCCACCTGGTTCCCTCCGCAAGCCAGCGCGGGCTGTGCGGGCGCCGCGCCGGTCATTTCCTTTTATCCGATTGTCATATGCTCGTTGCCGAATCTTTTACTATGATAGTGGGCACTTGTGAACGTGTCAAAGCCAGGGCGGGCGGCATTGCGCCTCCTGCCTGCGTATTTGCGCCGATTGTTGCCGCAGGCGCCGTGTTTTGCCCGCTGCGCGAATGGCGGCGTAAACGGTTGCGATGAGAAACGGGAAGGGAAGGCTCGGATGATTCATATCGTTGGCGCAGGCTCGGGCGCCGCCGACCTTATCACGCTGCGCGGGGCGCGCCTTCTGCGCGCAGCCGACGTGGTCGTTTGGGCGGGAAGCCTTGTGAACCCCGAGCTGCTCGCTGAGTGCAAGGAATCCTGCATCGTCTACGACAGCGCGCACATGACCTTGGAGGAAGTGCTCGACGTGATGTGCGCGGCAGATGCGCGGGGCGAGGACGTGGTGCGCCTGCACACGGGCGACCCGTGCCTGTACGGCGCCATCCAGGAGCAGATGGACGCGCTCGACGCGCGCGGCGTGGACTACGAGGTGGTGCCCGGCGTGTCGAGCTTTTGCGGTGCCGCGGCGGCGCTTCGCCAGGAATACACGCTGCCGGGAATCAGCCAGTCGGTCGTGATCACGCGGCTTTCCGGACGTACCCCCATGCCCGCGGGCGAGGGCATGCGCACCATGGCGGAAAGTGGCTCGACTATGGTCATCTTCCTGAGCTCGGGTATGCTCGCCGAGCTTTCCGCCGAGCTTTTGGCCGCGGGCCGCAGCTCCGACGAGCCGGCCGCGCTCGTGTACAAGGCGACCTGGCCTGAGGAGCGCGTGGTGCGATGCACAGTGGGCACGCTCGCCGATGCGGGCGCGCGAGAGGGCATCGACCGCACGGCGCTCGTGGTGGTGGGCCGCGTGCTCGGAGCTCGCGGCGGGTTTTCGCACAACGGCGCGCAAGCAGAGTCGTACGAGCGCAGCAAGCTTTACGACCCTTCGTTTGCCACGGGGTATCGGAAGGCGAGCAGCTAGCGTGGCCTTCGAGCACTACATATATACCGGGACGACCCGCCTGCGCTGCGGCTACACCACGGGGAGCTGCGCCGCGCTCGCGGCGAAGGCGGCCTGCGAGATGCTTTTGTCACGAAAGCCCGTCGGCCGCGTGTCGATCGTCACCCCCGGCGGGCTGCCCGTCGAGGCGAACGTGGTCGACGCATGCATCGGCGAGGGGTGCGCCCAGTGCGCCGTGCGAAAGGACGCAGGCGACGATGCCGATGTGACTGACGGCGTACTCGTGTACGCGCACGTGGAACATGCGGGGTCGGGCACGGGTGCTGCGGGCAGCAAGGACGTGCCCGCTCGCGAATCGGAAGTTTCCGTCGATGGCGGCGTGGGCGTGGGGCGCGTGACATTGCCCGGGCTCGAGCAGCCGGTGGGGGCGGCCGCCATCAACGCGACGCCGCGCGCGATGATCACTTCGGCGGTGCGCGAGGTGTCCGCCGCGCACGGCTTTTCTGGAAATATTGCTGTGACGATTTCGGTACCCGAGGGTGTTGCCCTTGCCAAAAAGACCTTCAACCCTCATCTGGGGATAGAGGGCGGCATCTCCATCCTGGGCACGACGGGCATCGTCGAGCCGCGCAGCCTCGCTGCCTTGCGCGACAGCATCGAGCTCGAGATCCGGCAGCATGCGGCTATGGGGCGGCGCGGAGTCGTGCTCACGCCCGGCAACTACGGCGGGCAGTTCATCTCGGGGCATTTCCACCTAAACGGTGCGCCGGTGGTCTTCATCTCCAACTTTGTGGGCGATGCGATTGACTGCTGCGTTCGCGAGGGATTTACCAATGTCCTTCTTGTGGGACACATCGGCAAGTTGGTGAAGGTCGCGGGCGGCATCATGGACACCCATTCGCGTACCGCCGACTGCCGCGCGGAGATTCTGGCCGCCCACGCGGCCATGACCGGCGCGGGCGCGAAGACCGTGCGCGAGATCATGTCGTCCGTCACGACCACGGCGGCGCTCGAGGTAATCGAGGCCGCCGGCGTTGGGGACGCTGCGCGCGCCTCGCTCGCTGCGGCAATTGAGGACAGGTTGCGCCGCCGCGCGGCGGGCGCATGCGACATCGCCGCGGTCGTGTTCGACGCCGAGCGCCGCGAGCTTTTCCGCACGTCGGGCGCCGATGCAGTTATCGGGAAATTGGGGGCGACGTATGAGTAAAGGCGTTCTGTACGGGGTGCGCCGTGCAATCGGCTGGCCGGGGACGAAGGTGGTCATGAAGGCGCGCCGCTCGCTTGCGGACACGAAGCGCTTCCTTTGCGAGGAGGGTGCCTTCGACGGTGCCGAGCTTGTAGAGGACTGTGGGCTTCCGGGCGAGCGCGTGTACCGCTCGCTCGACGATGTGCCCGATCGGGGCAGCTACTTCTCGACGATGGTGGTGCGCTAGATGAGGGTTTCCTGCATAGCGTTCACTGAGAGGGGGTATGCGTTGGCGGTGCGCACCGCACACGCGCTTTCCGATTGCGCGCAGACAGGTGAAGACGACCCTGGCTGGGACGTTTCCGTTTCGCGCGGGTTCGGCGAGGGGAAGGCCGACCTGCGCGCATGGACGGCGCTCGCGTGGGAAGCGTCGGACGCGCTTCTGTTCGTGGGCGCGGCGGGCATCGCCGTGCGGGCGATCGCGCCGCATGTCGCCTCGAAGGCAAACGATCCCGCGGTTGTGGCGATCGACGAGGCGGGGCGCTTTGCCGTCCCGCTTTTGTCGGGGCATTTGGGCGGTGCGAACGAGCTTGCGCAAACTGTGGCACGCGCGGCAGGGGCCATCCCCGTCATCACCACGGCGACCGACGTCCGCGGCGTGTGGGCGGTGGATACGTGGGCGCGCTGTGCGGGGCTCGCCGTTTCGAATCCCGAGGCCATCAAGCGAGTGTCGGCGCGGCTGCTTTCGGGCGGGCGCGTGGCGCTCTATTCCGACATGCCGATTTCGGGACAGCCGCCTGAGGGGGTTGACATTGCGTCCGACCGCGCTCGGGCCGATATCGTCGTGTCGCCGTTCGCTGGCGCGAATGCAGGTGCGTCCGTTCGTGCGGCGGAGACAACGGGCGAGGTCGTGCCCGCCGGTGAGACGGGGAAGCCGGCGGGCGTGCGGGCGCAGGCGCCTGCGCCCGAGCCGCTTCGCCTTGTCGTGCCCTGCATCGTTGCGGGCATAGGATGCCGTCGCGGTGCGTGCGCCGAAGCGATCGAGGAGGCGTTTCTTCTCGCGTGCGGGCAGGTGGGTATCTCGCCTTCGGCCGTGCGCGAGGCGGCGACGATCGACGTGAAGGCGCACGAGGAGGGTCTGCTCGCCTTCTGCTGCGCGCGCAATATCCCGCTTGCGACGTATTCCGCAGAGGAGTTGTCGCAGGTCGAAGGCAGCGTTTCGCCATCTGATTTCGTGCGCGCGACGGTGGGGGTCGACAACGTGTGCGAGCGGGCAGCGCTCGCGGAGGGGGGCAAACTTATCTTCCCGAAGCTCGCTCACGGCGGCGTGACCGTCGCGTTTTCCAAGGTAACTATTAAACTTTCGTTTAAGGAGCGGTGATGGGAAAGCTCTTCGTGGTGGGAATCGGCCCGGGCGGCCCCGACGGCATGACGATTGCGGCTCGGCGTGCGCTCGAGGCGTCCGACGTCGTTGTGGGTTACACGAAATACGTGGAGCTCGCGCTCGCCGCCGTGCCCGACGCGGCGCATCTCGCGACGCCGATGATGCACGAGGTCGAACGGTGCCGCCTTGCGCTTTCGCGCGCGCAGAGTGGAGAAGCCGTGGCGCTCGTGTGCAGCGGCGACGCGGGCGTGTACGGCATGGCGAGCCCCGTGCTGGAGCTTGCGGAGGACTACCCCGATGTAGACGTGGAAGTTATCGCCGGGGCCACCGCGGCTCAGAGCGGGTCGGCGGTGCTCGGCGCCCCGCTTGCCCACGACTTCGCGGTCGTGTCGCTCTCCGACCTGCTCACGCCATGGGAGGTCATCGAGCGCAGGCTCGCCGCCGTGGCGAGCGCCGACTTCTGCATCTGTTTGTACAACCCGCGCAGCAGAAAGCGCGCCGACAGGCTCTCACGCGCGGCGAAGATTATGCTCGAATGGAAGGCCCCCGACACGCTCTGCGGCTGGGTGCGCAACATCGGGCGCGAGGGGCAGCAGTCGGGCATGTGCAGGCTCTCCGAGCTGGGGGAGATCGACGCCGACATGTTCACCACCGTGTTCGTCGGCAACGCGGACACGAAGCTCGTAGGCGGCCGTATGGTCACGCCGCGCGGGTATCGGGAGATTCCATGCGAAAGGTAACGATCATCGGGGCGGGGCCCGGAAACCCCGACTTGCTCTCGCGCGCGGCGCTCGACGCGATCGACATCGCCGACGTGGTCATCGGCGCTCATCGCGCGCTTGCCGGCATCGACGTGCCGCCCGACGTGGTGAGATGCGAGCTCGTGAAGACGGCGGACATCGTCGCCGCGCTCACCGATGCGGCGTCGTGGCAGCGCGCCGTGGTCGTGATGACGGGCGATGTGGGGCTGTTCAGCGGCGCGCGCCGCCTGGTGGAGGCGCTCTCCGGCGACGCGCAGGTGGACGTGCGCGTCATTCCCGGCATAAGCTCAGCGTCGTATCTCGCCGCGCGCCTCGCGCGTCCATGGCAGGATTGGCGCTTCGCGAGCGCTCACGGCGTGGCGTGCGACATCGTGGCCGAGGCCGAGCGCGCAGGTGAGCTCTTCCTCGTCACGTCGGGCGGGGAAGATCCCTCGCGGCTTTCGGGCGAGCTTGTGCAGGCGGGCTTCGGGGACGCGTGCGTGACGGTGGCCGAGCGCCTGTCGTACCCCGACGAGCGCATCACCTGCGCGACCGCAAGTGAAATCACAGGTCAGACGTTCGACGACTTGAACGTGATGCTTATCGATTTCGCAGGCGGCGCCGGGTCGCCTGCGGGCTCTAGCGCAGCCTCCGAGGTGCCGGCCGGCGTGTCTGCGCCCGCGGCGGCTTCTTCCGCGGCGGACTCTGCGGGCGCATCCCGCGCCGCGAGTTCCCGCTGGCCGTACGCTTCCTCGGGCATTCCCGACGAGCTCTTCATCCGCGGCGACGTTCCCATGACCAAGCAGGAGGTGCGCGCCGTCGCGCTCGCGAAGCTGCGCCTTACCGCGACCGACACCGTGTGGGACGTCGGCGCCGGCACGGGGAGCGTGTCGATCGAGGCGGCGCTCGTCGCGCGAGCGGGGTCGGTATGGGCGGTCGAGCGCAACGCGGCCGGCGTGCGGCTCATCCGAGAGAACGCGGATGCATTCGGGTGCGGCAACGTGCATGCGGTCCCCGGTGTCGCCCCCGAAGCGCTCGCGATACTGCCCGTCCCCGACGCCGTGTTCGTCGGCGGGAGCGCGGGCGAGCTTCCCTCCA
>DBFMRS010000080.1:0-17958 GCA_048387515.1 Collinsella sp. | reverse complement strand
GTCCAGGCCCATGGCGACGAGCGGAGCGATAACCTTATCGAGAGCGGCCATCAGCTCGGTGGCCTCCTCGTAAGAAAGCTCGGGCAGGAGCTTCTCCTTCTTGTTGGCAAGCTCGACCAGGCCCTCAGCGGCATCCTCGGCGGCGAAGACAACAATCTTGCGCATATCGCCCTCGGCGTCGTCGATGCGGCCGACCAGATCGGCAGCCTCGGCCTCGGCCATCAGGCCATCGAGCTCACGAAGGCGCATGCCCAGCAGGTCGGACATTTCCTTCTGCTCCATCTTGGGCTTGAGGTCAAGAAGCTTGATGGCGCGCTCGATGTTCGCCATGCGCTCGGCCTTGGCCTCCTCCTCCTTAGAAATAGCAAAGCGACGGCTACGCAGCAGGCGGGCGGCCTTCTGCATCTTGTCCATCAGCTCTTCGTCATCGTAATCAACGGCGGCCTCGACAGCATCGGCCTCCTCCTCGGCGGAAACCTCGTCAGCAGCCTCAACCTCGGCAGCTTCGGTCTCCACGGTCTCGACTGCCTCGACCTCGGCAGCCATGGTCTCGTTCTCGGTCTCGTTCATGATCTCTTCGTTCTCGGACATGAGACTCCTTCTTGGCCCTCTCGGGCATCATCGCCCCATTCGCGGGGCCCGTCGCGCACTCTTTGCGCTTTAAACATTCATGCCTCTCGGCAAAACGTCCATTAGTTTATGGTGTCGCCATCCAATCTAGCTGCAGAATCTATGTGCACACATTAATGCGACATGTGCGACTCGCGACGAGCGTACACCAGCGACACCACGAACCCGACCACGGCAATTACAGCCGCCACACGCACGGCAGCTGATAATCCAATCGCCTGGGCAACGTCGGTCGCAGCGCCAGCCGCGCCGGCAGTCGCCGCAGAACTCGAGAGCAGGCCGATAAACAGCGACGGGCCAAACGATGCGGCAATCATGTTCCACGTGTTAAGCAATGCCGTTCCGTGAGGATGTTCAGCGGCAGGCAGCGTCTCCAAGCCGGCCGTTTGCGAGGGGCTCAGCACCAAACCGACTCCGGCATACACCACAACGGTCAGTGCCACGACGACGCCGATGTTCATGCTTGCCGCCGTCATCGAGATGGCAGTCTGCCCCACGGCAATCAGGGCAAAGCCGATCGGCAGCAGCGGCCATGCGCCACGGGCGTCCATCACGCGTCCGCCCACAATCGAGGTCACGGCGTTGCAGGCAATCGCCGGCAAAATGAGCAAGCCCGCAATAAGTGCGGTCATGCCGTATGCGCCCTCAAAATAGAGCGGCAACAAAACGCTCATCGAGAACGTCGTCATCATCGACACCACCACAAGCAGGCACGCAGGCCAAAAACGAACGCTCGCCATGGGACGCACGTTAAGCACCGGATGCTCGAGCTTGAGCTGACGGGCCGCAAACAGGCCGAGCAGCACAGTGGCGGCGAAGAGCGTCACGATGCCGGCAATCAGATTGGTTGAGAACTCGCCTACGGAATACACAAATGCCGTAATACCGGCAGCGAGCAAAACAACCGACAGAATATCAAGCGTGGCGTTCGAACGCTCTCCGACATTCTGAACAAGCTTTACGCCCGCCGCAGCGACCACAATGCCGCCCACCAGCGGCACTACGAACACCGCCCTCCAGCCAAACAACGTGCACATAAGACCGCTGATCACGGGTCCAAACGCCGGCCCCAGCGTAATGCAGGCACCGCCCAGGCTCAGATACAGACCAAGCTTCTCGCGCGGGGCGCAAGACAGCACCACGTTCATCATGAGCGGGAACAAGATACCCGATCCCGCGGCCTGCAAAATACGGGTTGGCAGCAAAACGCTAAACGACGGAGCGACCAGACACAGAACTTCGCCGGCGACCATGCATCCGCATGCGAAAAACAGCAGCTTGCGCGTCGAGAAACGGCCGGACAGGAAGGCCATGATGGCCGTAAAGATCGACGTCACGATCATGTAGCCCGAGACGAGCCACTGCGCCGTGGTGGCACTCACCGAAAAGGCTGCCATAATGTCGTGCAACGCCACGTTAATGATGTTCTCGTTAAACGCGGCAACAAAGGCTGCAATATACATTACGACGAGAATCGCCGCAGTGGCCGATGGCGCTACTTGAACTTGTTGCTGAGATTTGCTCCCCATGCATTTCCTTCCTCTTGGAACGACAGTCGCATCGCCCCAGAGGAACAGTCCAGGGCGAAAAATGAGCCCTAGACTTACGCCAGACGCCGTACACGACGAATCTGGCAACATGGTCCAACGTCGAAAGATTGTAACGCGGACGCACAGCTTTCCTTCCGCGCTATTATTAAAAGTCCACGAAAGCATAAGACATGAGGAGCCCGCCATGATTAAGCCCATCATGAAATCCGAGTTCTTTTTGCGCCTGCCTTCCGAAGACGCGGGCCCCGATGACGCCGCGACCGGGCAGGATCTCCTAGATACACTCCACGAGCATGAGCGCGAGTGCGTGGGCCTCGCCGCCAACATGATCGGCGTGCGCAAACGCATCATCTGCGTAAAGGACGGCAACAGGACGCTCCTGATGTACAACCCTCAAATTCTTGAGCAGGTCAATGCCTATCAGACAAGCGAAGGATGCCTCTCGCTAATCGGCGAGCGTCCCTGTACCCGCTATCGCCGCATTAAGGTTGAGTATTTGGACGAGAACTTCGTCCACCGCATCAAAAACTTCTCGGGCTACACCGCCGAAATCATCCAGCACGAAATCGACCACTGCAACGGCGTCGTGGTTTAGGCCACCTGCCAAAATGAGGGTACCGGAGGCCTCCCTATGGATATCAGCCGCTTTGGCGAATTCGCCATCTTAGCGCAGTCACGCACGTTTCTTGATGCGGCGGAACTGCTTTTCATGTCGCAATCAACCCTCTCCAAGCACATCATGGCAATGGAGCACGAGCTCGGCTGCAAGCTCATCGATCGAAGCCAGCGCCACGTAACACTCACCGCGCAAGGTGAAGCGCTCCTCCCCTATGCGCAAAAAATTGCGACGCTTCAGCACCGCTATCTTGCCGCCATTCAAATAGGCGCAGGTGAGCCGCTCGAGCACCTCACCGTAGGTTCTATCCCCATTATGGCCCCTTATGGGATCACGGACGCCGTCATCGATTTTCAGCAGGCGAACCCCTCATATTCTGTCGAGCTCATCGAAGGCGAGGGCGACACACTCAAGCGCATGCTCCTGCACGAGGACATTGACCTGGCCTTCATCCGTGACAGCGGCGCCATCGAGCCAGAGTTCAAAAAGATTCCCTTTACGACCGACCGGCTCGTGGCCGTCCTTTCGCTCGACCATCCACTCGCCGAACGTGACACCGTCGAGATAGACGACCTTATCGACGAGAATTTCCTCATGCTTCCCCAAGGCTCGTTCGTAAGCGAGCTCGTCCTTTCCCTTTGTCGCGAAGCTGGATTTGGCCCACGCGTTACGTTCACCGGCAAACGAGCCGAGAACATCATCTCTCTTGTCGCACGCGGCGCCGGCGTCTCATTCCTCATGCGCAAGCCGGCGGAATCGCTTGCCAGCGGAAAGGTAGCCCTGGTGCCGCTTGAGCCCGCGACGACCTCCGAGGTCAGGCTCTACCTCAAGCGGAACGCCGCGCACTCGCAGGCGGTCGTCTCGTTCATCGGCTTCCTCCCCTACCGTCAGCTCCTGCAGGGCGACCGTGCGTCTTCCACCGCGGCACGACCGTCATAATCCCCGCTGCTCCACAACCGCAGACTTGTGTCCGCAAACACGCTGACAACGGCACAAAACACAAATATGCCTCGGGCGGCACGTCGCCGTCCGAGGCATATTTAGTTAAAGTGCGCAGACAGACTAGTCCACCGAGATGTTGAGCGCCTTACCGCCCTCGTCCTTCCTGGTACCGATCGCCATAGCGGCGACAAGAGCCAGAACGAAAGCGACCACACCGGAGATGACAAGGCCGATAAAGCCCGTGTCGATGCCGGCAGGGTTAATAAAGCTCGGGAAACCGAGCGGGCCGGAGGCACCGAAGGCATAGAGTTTGGCACCCATGAGGCCGGCAATGGCGCCGCCTACACCAGCGGAAATAAAGGTTGCCCACATAAGACGCTTACGCGGCAGCAAGATGGCGTAAAGCGCAGGCTCGTTGACACCGAAAATCGAAGAGACAAGGGCGGGAATGTTGACGGCAGCATTTTCCTCGGAGTCCTTGGTTCGGATGACCATGCCAAGCACAGCACCGGCGATGGCACAACCGCCTGCATACACGAGCGGGTTAATGAGGTCATAGCCGTAGGTTGCGACATCGAGAAACCACAGCGGGATGATACCCCAGTGCAGGCCGAACATGACGAGCAGGCTCCAGAACGTGCCGATGACGAAGCCGGCGATGGCGGGCTGGAAGTTGATGAGCATCAAGATGATCTGGGCAACGATGTTGGAGAGGACCGTCATGACCGGACCGACCACAAGCAGGCCAAGGATGCCGCAAATGAGGAGCGTCAGGATGTTGGAGAAGAACGAGCTCACAAGCGCGGGCAGCGCGTTAGAAAGGGCCTTGTGCACCTTGGAGGCAATCCAGACGATAAAGATCGCAGGCAGAATCGTCGATGAGTAATTCTGCATGATCAGCGGGATGCCAAAAATATCACCGTAGACATTGGACTCGAAGACCGTGCCGGCGCCGAGCGTATAGAGCGGATCTCCGCCCATAAGGGCAACGAGCGTCGGGTAGACGAGGATACCACCGAGCGCCATTCCCATAACGGGCTTAAGTCCGAACTTCTTGGCCGACGTCCAGCCAATGATTAGCGGAAAGTAATCGAAAACCGAATCTCCGATTGCCGAGAGCGTCACATACGTATTGCTGTCCTTGGCAAGCCAACCGGCAACCGTGCAGAGCGCGAGCATCGACTTGATAAAGCCACCGGCCATAAGCACGCCAAGAACCGGTTGCAGAATCTCGGAGATGATGGCCAGCAGACGCGAGAATGGATCGCCCTTTTTGACGTCGTCGCCTTCATCGATATCGAGTGCGGGTTTGGAGTCGAACCCGCCAATCTGAACAAGGTCGTTGTAGACGGCCTCGACAGTGGCACCAATCACGACCTGATACTGTCCGCCGGCCTGGATGACGTCAACGACGCCCTTCGTCGCCTTAAGCTCATTGGTCTGGGCGAGCGATTCATCCTTGAGGTGGAAGCGGAGACGCGTAATGCAGTGGCTCACGTCTAACACATTGTCTCGACCACCGACCTTTGTGATGATTTCATCGCAAAGCTTCTGGTATTTCATGGAATTCTCCTTTTTCTGAGCGGGGTATAGCATCGATTTCATGCCTCCGTAGTCGACGTGGGAGGGCAAGGAACCCGCTTCCCCCTTTGAAATCCGCGGACGCACGTACGCCCGGGATGGGAAACGGCAGAGAAGATGGAAAATGCCGATCACATGGCAGCGAGCCTCATTGGCCCATGTCACGCAATCAGGCCTACAGACGCGAATCTGCTGCGCCGAGAAGTCTCGTCGTCTGGCAGAACTTGTCACACAGGCGTTCCGGTTCGCCCTGGGGAATCTGAGTACGCTCGGTCTCAAAGGAGAGGCCGTACTCGCGTGCCGGAAGGAAATACTCGAAATAGCCGTTGGTGTAACCGCAAACTATTCCCTCGACCGGGCATTCGCGCTTCATGCGAATACCCAAGTCGCTGCCGAGCTCACTCGGGAACACAAAGAGATGCAGGCCGCCCAAACTGATGACGGCACACTTAAGCGTGAGCGAAAAGTCGTCATGGGCAACGGTGTGATAGAACGTCTGAGGCTCGATGCGATCGAGAACGACCTCGCGATCGAGCTTGATCTGGGAAATCGCCTCGGCAAGACCGGTCGAAACGCGCTCGACCTCGGGAATGCCGCGTCCCTGGCGAAAATTGCGGTCGCTACAGTCGCCAGCAGCACCGACGACCATGGCCGGATAGTAACCAAGACTCTGAGCGAGCTTTTTGCCGGTAAGACCGGCGAGTTCGCTCGTGAGCTCCGTGCAGTCGGGTCCGACACAGGCAGAATGCACCGCCCAGTTCACAAAGCCCGCAAACGATTTGCCTTCGTCATCGAAGAACGACACCACGATAACCTCATTGTCGGCAAGCTCTCCGGGAATGATGCGGTTGTCGTAGAAACCGGTGATGACTTTTTTGCCCATGCGGCAGGTCGCAGGTCGCGCGTTGGCGCGGCACTCTTCGAAGCATTGACAGATGGTATCGAGGAACCAGCGATAGTAGTTCTCGTCGAATTTTCCCGTCCACCAGCTGCGGTGGTAAGCGACGATTGAAGTATGGTCGTGCGTCGCCGAGAGCAGAACGCAGTCACGGTCGATTCCATAGCGCTCGGCGAGCATCGTCTTAACCTCCTCGGCCATGCTTTCCTCAAACTCGAGAACATCGGCGTTGAAGAGAAAAACTTCGCGGTCGTCCTGTTGGAAAAGAATCGCGTTGGCGAAGACGTCGTCATGGACGCCTGTCGCAGGCTCCAGACGGTTGGGGAGGTTACGGTATCCGATTAGATAGATGTCGCCTTGCGGGGTGATCTTGCGGCGTGCATGTCCGATATTCATGCAAGTTCTCCTTTTTGTCGCGCCGCGTTCAAAGCGGCAAGGATGGTTTGGAGGAGGCGCTCATGGGAGCCGGCGGCAAAACCGGAGTTCATGGCCTCATAGGTGATTTTCTCGTACGCATCGGGGGCCGGCAGATACTTCTGCCCTCCGTTGACAAGCGTGGCAAAGAGCACGGGGCAGAATCGGGCGGCGCGCACGGCGGCGCCAAACGAGCTCGAAACCTCGGGCTGGATACCAACGAACTCGGCATTTCCCAGCCGAAGTAAATAGACCCTCGTACGCTGTTCTCCTGCCGCATGAAACTCATAAGTTCGATGCGGGGCCAATGAGCAGAAGTCGGCGCGCGTCTGGGCGGGCAAAAGGACGTCGACCGTGCGAGCATCGACGCCGATGGCATCGTCCTCACGCGCCGCACGGACGGCCTCAATCAACGCATCGCTCATAGCGCGACCCTGTCGATGCAGCATGCGATATCCACTCTCGTGAGCATCTAACGTTTGCTTCGCCCCGGTCGAATCGAACGCAACGGTCACGGCGCGCTCCGCCGGACTCTGATCCCCCGCGGCACCGGGTAGCAGCAACACGACTCCGCCCAATTCGCGCTCGAGAGCCATGGCGGCAAAGCCAAAGAGGTCCCCGCTCACCAAGCGCTTCCCCTGAGAATCGTGCGATCCGTCGAGCACGGAAGACTGGACATCAGCCGTCGCAAGCATGGCAACGAGCCCGCCCTCGGCATCCCTCGCGACAAGTACGGGCATCGCGTGGTCGGCAAACCCCTTGGGGTCTACTCCCAGCCACCAGCCGGCCGGTGTCTCAATGTCGCGGTTAACGTTCACAGGACAGTAGCCCTCCGCCGAGGCGAGCGTGACAGAGCGAATGCCCGCAACCGCCTGCTCAACGGCCGCGCGTGTCGCGGCGATGAGCGCGGCACGATAGCGCTCATTTCGATCGCGGGCATCGGTGTCGGCCAGATGCCCAGGGGTGCGCACGTGAGGCGCAGAAAACGTGTGGGTCGGGACCACCCAAGAAAAGGCGCCGTCGCAATTGGAGACATCCTTGACAACCTCACGCAGATCGACGAGTAGGGCCGGAGCGATCGAGGTAACCTCAAGTGAAAGGATGCAAGCGCGCCGCCCCATCCCTTCGACCACGAAGGCACGGGCAAAGATTTCATGACGGAGTGCGTCGAAACCGTCGAACGGCAATACGTCCTCTAAGTTAATGGCCACCCGGGCGGCTCCGGCCTTCATCTCTCCCTTATCCATGGCGAACGCCCTCCTTTATCTGTCGCTCACTCGATACCGTACAAGCGCTGTGCCGTGCCGCCAAGCATAAGGTCCTTGTCCGTATCACTTAAATCTGTGGCGCGGACGCAGGCGACACCCTCTGTTAGCCACTCGCGTTTAACGGGATAACTCGTACCAAAGACAATATGGTCTGCACCAAGGACTTCAACCGCACAGGCAAGAAGCGTCTCGCCCCAAGGCTGAGCATGGGACATGTCGAAATAGATGTTGTTCTCAAGACGCTTGGAGACCGTCTCGGTATCGGTCTGGAAGCGACCCGAGGCATCTGAACGCTTGGGACCGTGCGGCAGCAGCATCTCCTTAAACGCAAAATAAGCGCCACCGAGCATGGAGTGGACCATCTTGACGTTGGGATAACGCTCGAAGAAGTCGCTGAAGATTTCACGACCGATTGCCGTGGTCTGGTCGACGCAACGGCCGTAGGAGCGACGCAGGTTGTCGTATGCGAGCAGCGACGTATGCTCGACCGGTACGGGCACATGGTGCACGTAAACGGTGACGCTGCGTTCGTTCAGTCGCTCAAAAAAGTTCGAAAAGATCGGATCGTCAAGATAACGCTTGCCGTAGTGAGCGCAGAGCTGCACGCCCGCGAAACCCTCGTCGAGCCTGCGATCGAGCTCCTCGAGGTTCGCCTCGGTGCCAAAGGGAGGCACGGCGACAAGCGGTATCAAGCGACCGTTCGACGCTTTTGCGTCAGCGGCCATACCGTCGTTGAAGCGCCGGCACATCTCGAGTGACATCCACTCATGGCAGCCGGGGAGTTTGAGAATCGCTTTATCGACCCCCGCCTCGTCCATGTCTGCCAGACGCTTCTCAAGGGTGTAGTCTCCCTCGATATAGTTGAGGCCTGGGAAGCCAGCGGGCTTTTCGATCACAATCTGTCGCTTGCCCGTGGGGCTTACGGTCAGGTAGCCCTCGGTGTCGTAAGCGCGGGGCACCTCGGCCAAAAACTGTTCACAGAGTGTCTCGTCATGGAAGATGCGCTCGTCAAACCAGTAGGAATTTGCATCGATAATCATTGGTGGGGACCGCCTTTCATCTTGTCGAGAACATTCTAAAAAAGCGGACACACGGACATCAATTCCAGTTGAAGCACACTGTATTCCATTTTGGAATACAGTTTTCCGTTCACACGCGATTCCCACTCGCCCAAACGATCGAGACGCCGACAACGCGAGCTTTAACAGAAAACGGTCGGCCCGCATCCGTTGCGGGCCGACCGTTTCATTACAGGCTACCTTTGCCGTTACGCTTGGCGGTAATGATCGAAGAAGTCGGCGAGGTCTTCGAGGGACTCTTTGAGTACTTCCATGCGCGGCAGGTACACGATGCGGAAGTGGTCGGGCTCAGCCCAGTTGAAGCCGCCGCCGCGCGTGATCAGGATCTTCTTCTCGTGCAGCAGGTCAAGGGCGAACTGCTCGTCATCGGTGATGTTGAACTTTTTAACATCCATCTTGGGGAAGATGTAGAACGCCGCACGTGGCTTAACCACCGAGATGCCGTCGATCTTGTTGAGCGCCTCATACACAAAGTTGCGCTGCTCGTAGACACGGCCACCGGGACGGATGTAGTCGTTGACGGACTGATGGCCACCGAGTGCCGTCTGGACGATCGACTGGGCCGGCACGTTGGAGCACAGGCGCATGTTAGAGAGCATGTTGACGCCCATGATGAAGTCGCTCATGCAGCGCTGGTTGCCCGAAAGCACCATCCAGCCAATACGATAGCCCGCGATCATGTGCGACTTGGAAAGGCCGCTAAAGGTGACGCAGGGCAGGTCGGGGGCGAGCGAGGCAATCGAGACGTGCTCGTAGCCGTCCATGCACAGGCGGTCGTAGATCTCATCGGCAAAGATCATCAGCTGATGCTTACGTGCAATCTCGACGATGCCCTCGAGCACCTCGCGCGGATAGACGGAACCCGTAGGGTTGTTGGGGTTGATGATGACGAGGGCTTTGGTCGCGCTCGTAATCTTGGACTCCATATCCTGCAGATCGGGATACCAATCGGCCTGCTCGTCGCACAGGTAGTGCACAGGATGGCCGCCGGCAAGGGTCGCGCACGCCGTCCAGAGCGGATAGTCGGGGCTGGGAATCAGGATCTCGTCACCGTTATCGAGCAGCGCGTTCATCGAAAGCTGAATGAGCTCGGACACGCCGTTGCCCGTGTAGATATGCTCCATCTGAACGTTGGGCAGGCCCTTGATCTGCGAATACTGCATGATCGCCTTGCGCGCAGAGAACAGGCCACGCGAGTTGGAATAGCCTTCGCAGTCGGGCAGCTGCTGGCGCATGTCCTTGATGACCTCATCGGGCGTGCGGAAACCGAAGGGCGCCGGGTTGCCGATATTGAGCTTGAGGATGCGCTCGCCCTCGTCCTCCATACGGGCGGCCTCGTCGACGACGGGACCGCGCACGTCATACAGGACGTTATCGAGCTTGGTGGATTTAGAAAAAGTACGCATGGTGGTGCTCCTTGCAATTTGAGCTGAGGGATGGGGTTCGGGCTTGGAATCGTTGCGGGGTGATGATGCTTCGCCTTGATCGGCGTCGCCGGCAAGCAGCCAGGTAACATCGACCTCCAAAATACGGGCGAGCAGCTCAGCCACATCGCGCCGCGGAATCGTCTTGCCGCTCACATATTGGCTCATCTGACTCTTGCCGAGTTTTTTGCCGAGCATCTCCGATGCGCGGATTACGTCCGACTGGCGAACGTCGCGATTGGACATAGTCTGTCGCAGGCGATCGCTAAACGTCTCTTGGGCCACTAGAACCTCCTTGCTGGCAAAGTTCAATTTATAGAACACGAATTGAACCTGGGTTCAATTTAGGCAGCAGTATAGCGCGGCGCATTATCGGGAAGTTCAATTTCATAAGAAAATGCGCCGGACTCTGAGATTTGCCCAAAGCGGACAATGACACGCACACGTTTAGAGGTATTCGAGGAAACGGGCGGCAGCAAGCGAAACATCGGCCGTTCGATATATGGCGTTGATCTGCCGATGGGGATGCCCCTCGAGTGGGCGCACGGCAACATCGAACTGGCAGCGGCGCAAGATGAGCGCGGGAAGAATGCTCACGCCCAGGCCGTCCTCGACCATAGCCATAATCGCATAGTCATCCCAGGTCGACAGCTTAGAGCGCACCGCCAGGCCTGCGCGGCGAAACAGCGGCGTAATCTCATCATCGGTGCCTCGTTCTAGCAGAATAAACTGCTCGTTGGCTAAATCGGCAAGAGAAACGACCTCCGCCGTGGCAAGCAAAGAGTCCGCCGGCACTACCGCCATCAACTCGTCGCGCACCAAAGACCGCGATGCCATGCCGTTTTCTCGGGGTTCACGCGGGATAAAGCCCAGATCGCAGCGGCCCTCTGCCACCCATTGTTCAATCTCTGAGTAATCGCCCATCAGCAACTCGTAATCGACGTCCGGGTGATCGGCGCGAAAGCGCGCAATCACCGGCGGCAGCACGTGGGTCGCCACGCTCGAAAACGTACCGATGCAGATTTTACCGCGCATGAGCCCGCGCATCTCATCCACCCGTCGCTGCAAGCGAGTGAATTCCTCACAGAGCGCTTCGACAGCCGGCATGACCTGCCGCCCATCGGCAGAAAGAGCCACGCCCTCGCGACTGCGGTCGAGCACCTTAAAGCCCCAATCGGCCTCAAGATCGGCCACCATACGGCTCACGCCCGATTGCGAATAGCTCAGGCGCTCGGCAGCACGCGTAAAGCTTCCGGCGCGCACCGTCTCCAGCAGCACCTGCATCTTTTGAATATTCGTTTCCACGACACGCCTCCACCTTTACATGAATTTTTGTCATGTTAGCCATGCATTATATTCGCTTTTCTTCTATTGCCAGTTCACCCATAGTGAACATGCTCGAATATAGAGGGGACGGAAGCGCATGGACAACGGACTGTTTACGTACTTAGCAGCATTGCTATTGTTTGGCTCCAACGGCATCATCGCCGCTGCCATCGCGCTGCCGAGCTCCGATATCGTGCTACTGCGCACGTTTTTGGGCGCCCTCTCGCTTGTCACTATCCTTGCCATCACCCAACGCCATAAACTGCAGGCGCCATCTCGTCCCCGCGAAGCCGCAGCACTCCTTCTGTCGGGAGCCGCGCTGGGTGCCAGCTGGATTTTTCTGTTCCGTGCCTACCAGACGATCGGCGTCGGCGTATCCTCGCTGCTGTACTACTGTGGCCCCATCATTGTCATGGCGCTCTCCCCACTCATCTTTGGTGAAAAACTGACCGGCGGCAAAATCGCCGGGTTTATCGCCGTCGCCTGCGGTGCTTTTCTCATTGCAGCACAAGGTTTAGGCGGCAATATGCCCATTGCGGGTATCGTCTGCGGTATCGCCTCGGCATTTTGCTATGCGCTGATGGTCATCGCTAGCAAGGGTGCGCCACACATCGAAGGCCTCGAGAACTCCACGCTCCAGGTGAGCGCCGCCTTTGTGACCGCGCTGGTCCTCACGCTCATCACGCAGGGCGCTCCCTCATTCCTGTCCGCCGGCGTCGCCGCCAGTATTGATTGGCACGCCGTCGTCATGCTCGGCGTCGTCAACACCGGCATCGGTTGCCTGCTCTACTTTAGTGCCGTCGCCAAGCTGCCCGTCCAGACCGTCGCGGTCGTCGGCTACCTCGAGCCGCTTTCGGCCGTCGTGTTCTCGGCCGTCCTTTTGGGCGAAGCCATAACACCGGTCCGCCTGATGGGTGCCGCGCTTATCATCGGCGGCGCGATTTTTTGCGAACTCGCCGGCAAACGCGCAAACGCCAAGGCTGGCATCGCCCAGACAGCACGTGCTTAAAAGCCCCTGCTTTGAAATGCTACCTACGTACATAAATAATCCCCAGCTGGGGATTATTGTCTAAAATAACCTGATGTGCCAAACTGCTCTTGTATGTATAAAGACGGCATAAAGATTATCTGTCCTAAACAGATAACCGGATGTCTAAGGGAGTCCACGTGGCACACAACAAACTGGAGGCAAGCCCCCAAGACCAGCGTGGTCAAGGCGGGCACGGAGCCATCCCCCTCTCCGCTGGCATGCTGCTTGTAACGCTCGGCGTCGTCTATGGCGACATCGGCACGAGCCCCATGTACACCATGAAATCAATCGTCGCCAACAACGGCGGCATCGGTACCGTCAGCGAGGACATGATCCTGGGCGCGCTTTCGCTCGTCATCTGGACCATGACACTCGTGACCACGGTCAAGTACGTGGTAATCGCCATGAAGGCCGACAACCACAACGAAGGCGGCATCTTCGCCCTGTTTAGCCTGGTGCGAAAAGTGGCACCATGGCTGATCCTACCTGCCATGATCGGCGGCGCGGCGCTGCTCGCCGACGGCATCCTCACTCCCGCGGTCACGGTCACCACAGCCATCGAGGGCCTGCGTACCATCGAGTGGGGCCACGCGCTGCTTGGCGACGGCCAGACCAACGTCATCATCATCACCATCATCATTATCTGCGGCCTATTTGCCATGCAGCGCGCCGGTACCTCGTCGATCGGCAAGCTGTTCGGCCCGCTCATGACGTTGTGGTTCCTGTTCCTGGCAGGCGCCGGCCTGTTCAACATGCTCGGCAACCTGTCCATCCTGCGCGCGCTCAACCCCATCCGCGGCATCATGTTCCTGTTCTCGCCCATCAACCACTCGGGCATCATGGTGCTCGGCTTTGTCTTCCTGTCGACGACCGGCGCCGAGGCCCTCTACTCGGACATGGGCCACGTTGGCAAGGCCAACATCTATGCATCCTGGCCGTTTGTTAAGGCGGCCCTTATCCTCAACTATCTGGGTCAGGGAGCTTGGCTGCTCGCCAATAACTCCAACCCCCAGATGCTCGCGATGGATATCGTCAACCCGTTTTATATGATGCTTCCCGAGCCCCTGCGCCCCTTTGCCATCGTGCTTTCGGCCGTAGCGGCCATCATCGCCTCGCAGGCGCTCATCACCGGCTCGTTCTCGCTGGTATCCGAGGCCACGCGCCTCAACCTTATGCCGCATCTGCGCATCCACTACCCCAGCGACACCAAGGGCCAGCTCTATATTCCGCTCGTCAACAACATCATGTGGGTCGGCTGCATCTTCATCGTGCTGCTGTTCCAAAACTCCGAGCGCATGGAGAGCGCCTACGGCCTCGCCATTACCGTGACCATGCTCATGACCACGACGCTTTTGACGAGCTATATCGCTGGCATTCTCAAGCACAAGCTGGGCGCCTGCGTCTTCGCCCTGCTCTTCGGTGCCATTGAGCTGTGCTTCTTTGCCTCGTGCCTCACCATGTTCTTTGACGGCGGCTATGTGATGATCTTCCTGGCCGCACTGCTGTTTGGCCTTATGTACGTGTGGCGCCGTGGCACCGCCATCGAGCGCACGCAGACGATTCTGTTGCCCGTCTCCAAGTACATCGATCAGCTCAACCGCCTGCGCAACGACGAGACCTATCCCGTGCTCGCCGACAATCTGGTTTTTCTCACCAACAGCCCCGACCCGCTCACGCTCGACCGCGACGTGCTCTATTCCATCCTGGATAAGCATCCCAAGCGCGCCAAGGCATATTGGTTCATTAACGTGCACGTTACCGACGAACCCTATACGCACGAGTATTCCGTCGAGACCTTTGGCACGGACTTCCTCTTCCGCGTTCGCCTGGACCTGGGCTTTAAAGTCAACCAGCGCGTCAACGCTTATCTGCGTCAGATCGTCGGCGACTTGATGGCATCGGGCGAGCTGCCGCCGCAACATCACACCTACTCCATCTACGAGACACGCGGCAACGTGGGTGACTTCCGCTTTTGCATGCTGCGCAAGATGCTTGCCCCCGAAACGGACATCAACCGCAATGACCACCGCGTGATGGCCATCAAGTACGCCGTCCGCCGCGCCTGCGGAAGCCCGGCACGCTGGTACGGTCTAGAGAACTCGGCCATCATCATCGAGTACGTGCCCCTCTTTGCCCGCATGCGCCCGGCCGTTAAGCTCGTGCGCACCCAGGTGCCGCTCGAGATCCAGATTGAAGAGGCCGAGGAAATGGAAGTCGACATCTTCTCGGACGACCTGGTCAACGGCAACGAGGCCGGTAGGGATATGAACGTCGATCCCACCGAGCTGCTCGAGAGCGTCGCAGATACGCCCGAACAACAACAGCTCGACGGCCTCGAGAGCGACCAGCTCAACGACGCCAACTTCTAGCGACGTCACAAATCAACGACAGCGGCCCTGCACCTCACGGGAGATGCAGGGCCGTCTTGCATTGCAGTAAAGCTATCGGCTACGAACGACGCGGCTCGGGAACCACGAGCCTATCGGGGCTCGCGCCCTCGGCATCCATCAGACTCACGTAGCGAATCGACGGATCCCCATACATCGCGTAGTAATAATTGCCCGTGCGCGCGCTAAAGCATCCGGTATAGATAGTCTTCTCGAACTTGCCATCGCCCATCCTGGACGCCCCCTCAATCATCACCACGCCCTCGAGTGAACGGAACATGCGGACGACGTTTTCGGTCTCGCTCTCCTTTTGCGGGTAATTGGCATTGAGGTACGCCGCCTTTACAAAACGGCTCGGCGAATAGCAGTCACCCGGAATACCGCGCATGCCGGCACCCGCGCCATAGGGCTTGAGCTCGGCGCCACGCCATGTCGCCGTCTGCGGAAAATCGCTTGTGGCCGTGATATAGGTGCGCAGGTTTTCCATGTGCCACGGGAAGGTGGGCTGATTGGCAAGGGTGTCGACCGGATCGTCGTATACATGCAGGCCGTCAGCCATCATCTCGACCACGATGCTACGCTGGCTGTCGCCGATAATCCAATGGAGCAGTGACACGCCCAGCCCCTCTCCGGCAGATTTGGCGACAATCACCGTATCGCGCAGCGCAGCCTCGACCTCGTCGACCGTCGAGAACGTCGCTGCCACCCACAGGGGAAACTCATAGGCCGCGATATTGGTCTTGCCGTCGACAGGGTCCTCGGCATACTCGGCATAACCCGGGAAATTGAGGCCCGCCACGGCGAGGCCAGCATCGTTACCGCAATCGAAAAACATGGGATAGTTCTTGTAATCGATGCACATACCGATCACCGCGTGTGCCGCTGTCGCATCGTCGATAAACGAATACGGAATGTGAAACCCGCGCGGCATCACGCGAACCTGTTGGCCGTAGTCAAAGCTCCAGTCGAGGTTGCGGCCCAGATACATGTGGCCAGAATTATCGGTAAATCGAATGCTCGTACACATAGCGCCTCCTAGCCTTACGTTCTTGCTAAGATTATTGTCTCCAAACAAAAAGGCGCTAAACACAAAAGCCCGGACATGACAACAACGCCACGCCCGGGCTATTCAAGCAGGATAAACTCAACCAAGTTAACCCTGCAGGTCGTCTAAGGGGTCAAAGTGCCGCAGATTGCTACGAAAGAGGAGCGAAGCGTACTTAAGGTACGCGAGCGACGATTGAGCGGCAAGGTGCGGTGCTTTGGTCCCCTTAGACCAACTTTCCTAGACAGTGATCAATCATGTGCTGAATCATTTGTGCCTCGAAGCCCACAAAGTCCTGCTTGCGCTCGCGCATCTTGCCGTCGACGATCTGGTCAAAGGCAACCTTGCACTTGATGTAGCGCGTGGACTTGGTGACCTCCTCGTGCGTCAGGCAGCTCTCCTCCATCTTGCTGGCGCCCAGGCCAAACACCAGACGGGGGTTGTAGAGCACGTGGGGCTCGCCGGCGTCGTCCAGGTAGACGCAGACCTTCTTGGTAACGCCAATCTGGTTAGCGGCAAGGCAGCCGGCATCGTCGAGCGACTTGATGGTATCGATCAGGTCCTGAGCAACCGACTCGTCCTCGACGGTCGCAACCTCGCAACGCTGGGACAGGATAGCCTCGTCGTGGCAAAGCTCTTTAATCATACGTTCCTCCATAGGGGTCGTTGTATCCGCTTAAGTATACGGTACCCGCACATTTTCATGCGAAAAATACCGTCCGTCTGCCACAAAGCGCCGAACATCAACATGCGAGGAACAACGGCGTCGTAAAGGGGCTATAGTGGGTGAGTTCGTGTTAATCGGCCTAAACTCGGGGCCGAACAAGGAAAGGTTATGCATGGACGAACTATTTCACGTCAGCGAGCGCAAGTCCACAATCGGGACCGAACTCCGCGCTGGACTGACAACATTCCTGGCGATGGCCTACATCATCGCCGTCAACCCCGCGGTGCTCTCGGGCGCTGGCATCGATGCGGGAGCGCTCGCCTGCGCCACCTGCCTGGGCGCCGGCATCATGACCATCTGCATGGGCATCTTCGCCAACCGCCCGCTCGCCTGCGCGTCGGGCTTAGGCGTCAACGCGATGATCGCTGGAATCGCCACCACCGTCTGCGGCGGTGACTGGCACGTGGCCATGAGCGTTATCTTCCTTGAGGGCGTCGTCATCTTGCTGCTCGTGCTTTGTGGCCTGCGCGAGGCCATCATGGACGCCATCCCGGTTGTCCTGCGTCACGCCATCTCGGTGGGTCTGGGCCTGTTCATCGCCATGATTGGCCTGTGCGATGCCGGCATTATCACCGCTGGCGCCGGTACACTCGTCGGTCTGGGCGACATCACCTCCCCCACCTTCATCGTCGGCATCATCTCCATCCTGGTGACAGTCGCCCTCGCCTGCCGCAACGTCCCCGGCTCGCTGCTCATCGGCATCGTCGTCGCCGTCATCGCCGGTATCCCCCTAGGTGTGACCCAGGCTCCGACCGGTATCATCGCCCCGCTCGACTTCTCGAGCATCGGTGGCCCCATCGCTGACGCCGGCGGCGTGCCTGCCATCGTCAAGGTCCTTACCGACCCCGCGCTCCTCGTCATCTCGTTCTCGCTGCTCATGAGTGACTTCTTCGACACCATGGGCACCGCGATGGCCGTGGCCAAGCAGGGCGAGTTCCTCACCGACGACGGCAACGTCGAGAATATCAAGGAGATCCTGATCGTCGACTCCGCCGCCGCTGCTGTGGGCGGTTTCATGGGCGTCTCCTCCATCACCACCTT
>DBFMRS010000079.1:0-2596 GCA_048387515.1 Collinsella sp. | reverse complement strand
AGAATGGCTCGCTTTCGCAGTCTGCCGATGAGTCGGATAGCTCGGGCAGCGTCGGTTCGGGCGTGGTGCTCGATACCGAGGGCCACATCCTCACCAACAACCACGTGGTCGACGGCTACGACCAGTACGTGGTGACCATGGACGACGGCACCACCTACGAGGCTGAGTTCGTGGGCAACGATGCCTCGAGCGACCTCGCCGTCATCAAGCTCAAGGATGCTGACGCCTCCAAGCTCACCCCGATCGAGATCGGCGACTCCTCCAAGCTCAACGTGGGCGAGTGGGTCATGGCGATCGGCTCGCCGTTCGGCAACGAGCAGTCCGTCTCCACGGGCATCGTGTCGGCGCTCTATCGCTCCACGGCCATGAGCTCTACCAGCGGCAACACCATCTACGCCAACATGATCCAGACCGATGCTGCCATCAACCCGGGCAACTCCGGCGGCGCGCTCGTCAACGACAACGGCGAGCTCGTGGGTATCAACTCGCTCATCGAGAGCTATTCGGGCTCCAGCTCGGGCGTGGGCTTTGCCATTCCGGTCAACTATGCCAAGAACATTGCCGACCAGATCATCGACGGCAAGACGCCGGTTCATCCGTACCTGGGCGCCACGCTTTCGAGCGTCAATGCGCTCAATGCCCGTACCAACAAGCTCAGCACCGATAGCGGCGCCTACGCGGCAAGCGTCGTCGAGGACGGTCCCGCTGCCAAGGCCGGCATCCAAGAGGGCGATGTCATTACCAAGCTGGGCGACGATGAGATTACGAGCGCCGATGGCCTGATCATCGCTCTGCGCAGCCACGAGGTGGGCGAGAAGGTCGAGATCACGCTCATGCGCGGCAAGGAAGAGAAGAAGGTCACGGTTGAGCTGGGCTCTGACGAGGAGCTGCAGAGCCAGCAGCAGGACGACAGCGCGACCGACACCGGCAACGGCGGCATTACTGACGAGCAGTTGCGCCAGTATCTGGAGGAGCTGCTGGGCCAGCAGGGCCAGGGCTACGGCCAGGGCTACGGCCAGGGCTACTAACGAGCCGCACATACCGATGCCAGAGGGGGCTGTCCCGTCAATGCGGGACAGCCCCCTCTTTTCTCATCGATCCGTTGGGGATGGAGGAAAACGGATCATTTTGGTTAGTCTTCGTCGCTGGGAAGGCTTCCAAATGCCTCGATGTACTCTTCGTCTGACATCCAGTCAATGATGTCGCCAGGTTTGCAGTGAAGTGCCTCGCACATCGCGGTCAACGTCGAAAAGCGAATGCCCTTGAGCCGCCCCGTTTTAATGCGCGAAACGTTAACGGGCGAGATGCCGATAATGTCGGCAAGTTCTTGAGAGGACATTTTGCGATCCGCCATGACGCGATCGAGTCTCATGACGATTGGCATGCTGCCCTCCTTCTAAATAATGGCGTCAACGTCCGACTGCAAGAGTCGCCCGTACTCAAAGATAGCCGAAAGGGATAGCGCAAACAAAGCGAGAACCAGTGTCCAAGCGTTAAAACCAAAGATACCAATTGCAGTAATACTGACGTCGTTGGGGAGCTGGACGGCACACAGGTTATCGAAGGTAATCGAGACAATTGAAGAAATGAGCAGCAGAAGCCCAACAACCAGAAAACGCCGGCATTGTTTTCGCGTGAATATCGACTGAGTACTGACGACGTCAAAGCAGAAGTTCAAGTAGACAATCAGGCATGCGATTGAGAGCGCCAGGGCCAGAACATCGCGGATGGCAAGTGCGGTAAGGACGGCGCTCGGAATGGACTCACCATTAATATAGAAGGGAGTGGGTGCAGAGAGCACCTCCCGCGCCTCGTTGGCAACGCTGAACGCTGAGAAGGCCGCCATGATTGCTGCGACAGACAAAGTGGCGAGCAACATCACATTGCTAAAACAGCATCGTTTATCTGAGCTTTCCATAATAAACCCCAAAAGGGCTGCGGCAATGCCGCAGCCAAAAAATCCTAAGCATAGATAGTTCTTGCTTCAGAATGCCAACTGCCGTTGTAATAGTAAGTAACAGTTACGACGACGCTTCCGTTGCTGAGTCCGTATCTATAAGTCCAGCTGATGTTGCTTACTCGAGAATTGGAGGTCCAGTTCTTTATGGATTTGATGCCTGTTATCGTTCCATAGGTATCGTTAACAGTGTAAGTAACATGGAGCCTGACGCCGTTCGAATAGGCGAGGGTGGTTTCGGCGGTGTAGATTGAACGACTTTCGGCAACTGGTGAAATGATAGAGGAATGGGTTTCTGCTGCGAAGGCGGGCTGCGCGGTCATGCACGATAACCCAACAAGGCAGACGGCGAGTAAATAAGCAACCCTTTTCATCATTGGCTCCTAACTGTCTGGTGATTATTTTTTAAACTCCTTTCTGACATCGAGCTATTCCTTTTGCGTAATCATGATGGCTGTTGGCGTTATGAGGGCGGGCAGCTTTGTGGGATCGGGATCGCTGCTGGTGTTGACGGTGCAGGTTACGTCAACGTAGACACCTTCTTTGATGGCTCCGACTTCTGCCTTCTTACCATCCTGATCCTTAATGGGGATGGTTGAATCGATTTTGAAGTTAAGGTGCAGCGGTGCGGATTGGAAT
>DBFMRS010000078.1:0-3293 GCA_048387515.1 Collinsella sp. | reverse complement strand
TCACGTCACCTTGCTCGCTTGGGGACGTTTTCGCTGTTGGTGACGATAACGCGGCTTTTCCATTGCTGGAGCTAGAGGCTTTCTTTCGACTTGCGCTTTTAGTCGAAAGCTATTAAGCGACATTCCGTTATTCGGAATGTCGCTTTCGTTTTATGCTGGTTATTTCGCTTGCGTTGGTGGATATGTCGTGCGTTCTGCGTGTGGCAATATAAGATGGTTAATTGCGTTAAACGGATTTCGAGTTCTTGAGGGTAGGGGATTTCTTTGGGTCGTACTGGGGATATGACGCCGCCTTTGCGTTGGCGGTTGGGTGTTGCTGGTGGGGTGGCGCTGGTTGTGCTGCTTGTTGACCAGTTGACCAAGCTTGCGGTTCGTGCCGTGGGCGATGCACTGCATGTGACCGTCATCCCCGGCGTGATCGACTTCCTGTTTGTCCGCAATATCGGCGCTGCCTTTAGCATGGGCGAGGGGCATGGCATCGCGTTTGCCGTGCTGGCGCTGGCGGTCATTGTCGCTATTGCCGTGTACCTCGTTCGTGCACCCCAGCTCGCCCATCTTGAGGTTGTGGGCATGGCGATGGTTGCGGGCGGTGCTATCGGCAACGCTATCGATCGTTTGGCCTTTGGCTTCGTGACCGATTTTATTGCCACCACCTTCATCGACTTTCCCGTCTTCAATGTGGCCGATATCGGCATTACGGTCGGTGTTGTGCTGGCGCTTATCGGTTACATGTTCTTGAGTCCCGCCGCTCGCGAGGTCGATGCGACTGCTGAGCTCAATGCCCGTGATGAGGCCCGCGCTAAGCGCAAAGCCAAGCAGCGTGGGGAGCGTGCCCGCAAGATTCGCGAAAGGAATGAGCGTTAATGGCCGACATCCATATTCTTGTTGCCGACGATTGCTCTGGCCAGCGTCTCGACGCCTTTCTGGGTGCCAACGACGGCTGCCCCACGCGCTCTGCCTGCGCGCATCTGATCGAGGGCGGCGCCGTAATCGTGAACGGCGAGACCTGTCTGTCAAAAAAGTATGCCGTACGCGCCGGTGACCGCATCTCGGTCGACCTGCCCGAGCCGCACGATCCCACCGATGTGATTCCCGAGGCCATCCCGCTCGACATTCGCTATGAGGACGACTATCTCATTGTGCTCTCCAAGCAGCGCGGGCTGGTGTGCCATCCCGCCCACGGCCACGGGAGCGGCACGCTTGCGAACGCCTTGGTCTACCACTGCGGTATCGATCATCTTGGTACCGTGCAGGGTGAGGACCGCCCCGGCATCGTGCATCGCCTGGATCGCGATACCTCGGGCCTTATGCTCGCGGCAAAAGACGACGACACCCAGCGCGCGCTTCAAAATCTCATTCGCACGCGTACGCTCGACCGCCGCTATATCACGCTTGTCCACGGGCACATCGCCATGGACGAGGGCACCATCAATACCGGTATCGCCCGTTCTACGCGCGACCGCGTCAAGATGGCGGTTTCGGACGACCCCTTTGCCCGTCAGGCCATTACGACCTTTAAAGTCCTCGAGCGCTTTGATTCCACGCGCTTTGACGATGGTTATACGCTCGTTGAGTGCCATCTGTTTACCGGTCGCACGCACCAGATTCGCGTGCATATGCGTCACATCAACCACGCCTGCGTGGGCGATCCACTCTACGGCAAGTGCGATGCGCGCGCCGACCAGGGCCTGACCAGGCAGTTCCTTCATTCCTGGCGCGTGGCGTTCGACCATCCCGTGATGGGGGAGCGCATTGAGTGTCGCGACGAGTTGCCGTGGGATCTCGCTGCTGTTCTCGACGATCTGGCTCCGCGCTCGCTCGGTCGCACGGCCGTTGGAGATGAAATCGTTCCGCAGCTCGGTCTTCTCGAAGCCTAGCCAGTATTAGGTGGTTTCTTGAACTCGGTAAGCCTGCGGTAAGATATACGATTGTTTACGTTACGCGTTGCTGGGAGCCTGCATGCTCGCCTTTTTACAAACCAACACACCCATCGTGATCTTCAACCAGATTGTCGTCACGCTGCTCACGGTCTGCTTTCTGTACCAGGTGGTCTTCTTTGTCATTGGCGCTCTTCGTGGCGAGGTCGCGCCTCCCAAGGCCAAAAAACTCCATCGCTATGCCTTTTTTATCGCGGCGCATAATGAGGAGGCCGTGATCGCCAACCTCGTTCGCTCCATCAAGGACCAGGATTATCCGTCCGAGCTCATCGAGGTTTTCGTGGTCGCCGATGCCTGCACCGACAACACGGCGCAGCTCGCGCGCGAGGCCGGTGCCATTGTTTACGAGCGCAATGACCTGGCCCGCAAGGGCAAGAGCTGGGTCATGGACTTTGGCTTCGACCGCATTCTCAACGAGTATCCCGACACGTTTGAGGGCTACTTTATCTTCGATGCCGATAACGTTATCTCCCGCGATTACGTTTCCAAGATGAATGATGCCTTTGACCAGGGCTTCCATGTGGTCACGAGCTATCGCAATTCCAAGAACTTCGGCAGCTCGTGGATCTCGGCTGCTAATGCCACGTGGTATCTACGCGAGGCGCGCTTCCTCAACAACGCGCGTAATATCTGCAAGACGTCCTGCGCTGTTTCGGGTTCGGGTTACCTTATCTCGTCAAGCGTTATCGAGGGCATGCACGGTTGGCAGTTCCACACGCTGACCGAGGACATTCAGTTCACTACGTTCTGCGCTATTCACGGTATTCGCATTGGCTATGCGCCGGCGGAGTTCTTTGACGAGCAACCCGTGACGTTCAAGGCATCCTGGAAGCAGCGTATGCGCTGGACCAAGGGCTTTTACCAGGTGTTCTTTACCTACGGTAAGCATCTGGTCAAGTCGACGTTCCGCTATCATCGCTTTGCCGCCTACGACATGTTCATGACGATCGCCCCGGGTATGCTGCTATCGCTGATCTCGATGCTCGCTAATGCGACGTTTTTGATTGTGGGTGGCCTTTCGCATGGTTTCTTGGCTACCGAAGTCGAGATGCAGGCGTGCGCCGCTTCGCTCATTATGACCTTCGCCATGATGTATCAGACCTTCTTTATCCTGGCGCTGCTCACGACTATCTTTGAGTACAAGCACATTCACTGCGCGCAAAAGTGGCGTCTGGTGACTAACCTGTTTACCTTCCCGATCTTTATGTTCAGCTATATCCCCATCACGGTGGCCGCGCTGTTCCTGAAGGTCGACTGGGTGCCGACGCAACACGCCGTCAACGTTACCCTTGACGAGGTCATGCAAGGCGCCAAATAACCACCACCAAAACCACCGCAAAGGGGACAGGCACCTTT
>DBFMRS010000077.1:0-6197 GCA_048387515.1 Collinsella sp. | reverse complement strand
CGGCAAGCCGTGGGTCACGCTCAGCCAAAGCTACGGCGGTTTTTTGACGCTGAGCTACCTGTCGCTCTTCCCCGAGGGCGTGGCGGCGAGCTTTACCTGCGGCGGCATCCCCCACGTACCGGCGAGCGCAAGCGAGGTCTACGCGCACACCTTCCCGCGCATGGCCGCCAAGACGCAGCAGTATTATGACCGCTACCCCGCTGACGTCGAGCGCGTGGCAGCCCTGGCCGATGCGCTCGAGGCTCAGAAGCCCGTGCTGCCCGACGGCTCGCCGATGACGGTCGAGCGCCTACAGCTCATGGGCAGCGACTTTGGTATGAAGCCGAGCTTTGAGCGCATGCACTGGATTATCGATCATGCTTTTGTTGACGGTGACGGCACGCTGACCTGCGGCGCCTCGGTATCTGACAGCTTTTTGATGCGCGCCTTCGAGCGCACCAACACGCGCACGAATCCGCTGTACTGGACGCTGCAGGAGTTCATATACGCCGACGGTGACACTATGCCCATTGGCTGGGCCGCGGCTGAAGAGAAGGCTCACCGCGCCGAGTTCGACACCCTCGCGCGCCCGCTCATGTTTACCGGCGAGGCCATGTTCCCGTGGATGTTCGAGCAGATGCCCGAGCTCAAGCCCTTCAAGCCCGCCATGGACCTGCTGATGGAAGACACCAGCTGGGACAAGATCTACGACCCGCAGCGACTGGCGTGCAACGAGGTGCCCCTGCAGGCCGCGGTGTATTTCGCCGACATGTACGTGGATTCGGGCCTGCAGCTTGATACGCTCAGCCGCGTGGGCAACTCGCATGCCTGGGTGACCAACGAGTTCGAGCACGACGGCCTGCACGGCAGCGTGGTATTCAAGCACCTCTTCGACGAAGCCCTCAACCGCGGAGACCTGCGCCAGATCTTCTAGCAAAGGAGTGTCCCAAAGTGCCGGCACAATAGGAACGTCCCCAAGTGCCGGCACGAAAAAGACAGCGCTGCGGGAAACGATCCGCAGCGCTGTCTTTCTTTATGCAAATACAATCAAGTTGTCTCGATGGATCGCGGGCTTCTCGGCCAGGTCTGCCAGCAGGCGGTTGCTGGCAATCTGGTCTTGGCGGCGACCGGCAGCAAGTTCCAGCACGTCCGAATCGGCCTCGGCGATACCGCGGGCGACGACCATACCGCTCGGATCGCACACATCGAGCACATCGCCCTCGGCAAACTGGCCATCGACCTCGCGAATACCCACCGCAAGCAAGGAAGAGCCACGGCTAACCAGCGCCTTCGCAGCACCATCATCAACCGTCACCGACCCATGTGCCTTGTCGCCCAGCGCGATCCACAGCTTGCGGGGTGCGATGTCCAGACGCTCCGCCGGCGGATCGAACAGCGTGCCCATGCTCTCGCCGCGGGCGAGGCGCACGAGCGCATCGGGCTCCTCGCCCGAGCAAATCACGCTCTGAATGCCCGCCGTCATCAGGATGCGGCTCGCGCGAATCTTGGTGATCATGCCGCCCGTGCCCACCGATGTGGAAGAATCGCCCGCCGAGGCAATGATCTTGGCATCGATCTTATGCACGACCGGGACAAACTCGGCCGTCGGATCCTCATGCGGATTGGCGGTGTAGAGGCCGTCGATGTCCGAAAGCGTCACGCACAGATCGGCAGAAACCAGGCAGCTCACGAGCGCCGCCAGCGTGTCGTTGTCGCCAAACTTGATCTCATCGACAGTAACGGTATCGTTCTCGTTGACGACCGGCACCACGCCAAGCTCCACCAGGCGCAGCAGGGCGTCGCGCGCGTGCAGGTAGGACGTACGGCGCGCCGTGTCGTGACGCGTGAGCAGCACGAGCGAGGTGAGCAGGTCGCGCGCATGAAACTCCTCGTCGTAGGCCGACGAGATGATGCACTGGCCGGCCGAAGCGCAGGCCTGCAGGCTCGGCAGGTCGCCGACCGGCTTACGGTCGAAGCCCAGCACGGGATAGCCACAGGCGATAGCGCCCGAGCTCACCACGACCAGACGCCAGCCGAGCTTGCGCAGCGCTGCGGCCTGATCGGCAAGCCCGCCGATAAAGGCGCGGTTGACCTTGCCGTCGGCGCCCACCACCGTGGACGAGCCGATCTTTACCACCATCGTTTTATAAGAAGTCGTCATACGTCAAACCAATCGAGTGTTGAGCAGGCGGGCGAGCTGGAGCAGCCGGGGCACCCGGTGCGGGACGGACGAAAATGATCCGTTTTCCTCCGTCCCCTTCGGATCATTTTGCCCAGGGGAAGGCCGAAGCCGCGGCCATGTTCTTGCGCACGAGCTCGTCGCGCACCTGAGCCAGGCCCTGCTCCATGCCCACCACATAGGTCTGCGGGTACAGGAAGCGCTTGAAAGCTGCGTCCAGATGATCGAGCGCCCAAGCACAGCGCTCGCGCGCGTCCTGGATGCTCTCACGCGGAGCCACCGCACTGCCATCGCGCACGATCGGCACCAGCAGCTCGCGATACTCAAGTTCGGACACGTCGGTCACCAGGGCGGCATCATTCACGGCCACGAGGGTATTGCCGCGCGCGGCGCCCTCCCCCGCCAGATGGTCCTCGTCGTAGATCATGTCGCAGACTGGGCCGCCAAAGCCGTCGTAATAACGGCGCACGCGTTGCACACCCGGGATCGTGCGCTTGTAGGGCTGCTCGGAGAGCTTGACCACCGGCGTCCATGGATCTGTCTCGCTCGCACGGCGGGCGGAAAGCTTGTACACGCCACCCAGCGCCGGCTGGTCATAGCAGGTCGCGAGCTTGGTACCCACGCCAAAACTGTCGATGGGCGCGCCCTGGTCGAGCAGCGACTGAATCGTGTACTCATCCAGATCGTTAGAAACCGAGATCCCCACATAGGGCAGGCCCTCGGCATCAAAACGGCCGCGAACATACTTGGAGAGCTTGGCGAGGTCGCCGGAGTCAATGCGAATGGCCGACAAGCGCTCGCCCACCGCTTCCATCTCCTTGGCAACCGTAATGGCATGTTCACAGCCCTCGCGCACGTCATAGGTGTCGATGAGCAGCGTGCAGTTCTTGGGGCTCGATTTGGCAAAGGCACGGAAGGCCTCGAGCTCGGAATCGAAGCTCATCACCCAGCTGTGCGCATGCGTGCCAAAGACGGGAATACCGTAGCGGCGGCCGGCGAGCACATTGGACGTAGAGGAGCAGCCGGCGACGTAGCTCGCGCGCGCGACGGCCAGGCCGCCATCGGGACCCTGGGCTCGGCGCAGGCCAAACTCCGCCACAGGGCGACCGTCGGCGGCGAGCACCACGCGCGCCGTCTTGGTAGCGACAAGCGTCTGGAACCCGACGATGTTGAGCAGCGCCGTCTCGAGCAGCTGGCACTCCAGCGCGGGGCCGGTGACGCGCACCATGGGCTCGCGCGGAAAGACGAGCTCGCCCTCGGGCACGGCGTCGATGTTTACATGCGCACGAAAATCGCGCAGGTAGTCGAGGAATCCAGACTTGAACATCGCACCGCCGGCAGGGGCCTGGAGCGAGGCGAGGTAGTCGATGTCCTCGGGCGTAAAGCGCAGATTCTCGACCAGCTCGGGCAGCTCGGCGGTGCCGCACATGACGGCATAGGCGCTGCCAAAGGGATGGTCGCGGTAAAACGCGGTAAAACAACCCTGCTCATTGGCCTTGCCGCTCTCCCACAGGCCCTGGGCCATAGTGAGCTCGTACAGATCGGTGAGCATTGCGATGTCGGTGGGATGAGAGATGTCGGTCAAAGCCATGGGGCGACCTTTCGGATGTGTGGTGCAGAATTTGAGGGTTGGACGAGAGCAGAGCATGCGGACATGACGCCCGATGCAAATCGGTTAGAGCAGGCCCATGCTGGTCAGGATCGTGTAGCCCATAAAGATGACAAACGCGATGAGGGCAAGGACAATGATGATTTTTTGAGCCGGCGCCATGCCGGGGATCTCGTTCTCGCCCATAGGTTCCTTGGAGGTAACCATGCGCTGGGCAAAGGTCATCTCGTCACGGCTCGGCTTGGGCTCGACGGACTTGAGACGAGCGGCCTTTTTAGGCTGAGGTTTGGGCGCGGCAGGTGCAGGCTTCGCAGCAGCGGGCTTGGGTGCGGGCGCGGGCACCGATGCGGATACGGCGTTCGCGGCGGCCTCCTCGGCCTTCGTACGCTCGGCACGCAGGGCAGCCAGCTCCTCGCGCTCGCGACGGGCCTCTTCCTGGGCCTCGCGACGAGCCTTCTCGGCGCGGAGCTCCTCCAACTCGGCGCGCTCCTCGGCAGACAGTGGTTGGGACTCAAGCTCGGCCATGGTATAGCCCTTTCTTTTAAAAAAAGCCGCCGACACAATGTCAGCGGCTTATCAAATCCAAGGGTGGAGACGAAGGGAGTCGAACCCTCGGCCTCTGCCATGCGACGGCAGCGCTCTCCCAACTGAGCTACGTCCCCAGGACAAGTCGATATTTTACCTACGGCTCGCCAACTGTCAACGCCCAATAACCAGTCTTTTTGGGGCGCGGCTATTTTGGCAACTTTTCGGATGGCAGCTCGACCCCCACCGAGAGTAGTCTTTTTGGGACGGGGCTATTTTAGCTACCCAGGCAGATAGTGAAAACGATTTGGACGATTAGCGGCAGGGGCAGCTAAAATAGTCCCGTCCCAAAAAGACTACTCAAAAGAGCTACTTTGCGCTGGTAAGAACACCGGTGGTGTCGAAGGCCGGGGTGAAGCTCTCGTCTACCGCGCCGCCCTCTTGCCAGAACATCGTCGTAAAGCCCAGGTCGTCGGCATGGTCGAGCACCCGCTCGTACTCCTCGCGCATCACGGCGCGCGCCAGATCGCCACCCTGCTCGCGCATGAGGGCATTGGGCGTGTATTGGTTCATGACCGAGATCGGCACGTCGCCCACCGTCTGCCACACTAGGTCCAGTACGCGACACGAATCGTCCGCATGCCCCGGAAGCACCAGGTGGCGCACGATGATGCCGCGCTTCATGAGCCCGCCCTCATCCACCAACTCTCCCCCGCGGCGCTCGATCTCGCGCGCCATCTGGGCCAGACCCGACACGGCCACGCGCGGGTAGTCCTTAATATGGGAAAGCGACTGCGCAAGCCCGGCATCGGCATATTTAAAGTCGGTGAGCCACACATCGACCAGGTCGCCCAGCGCCGCCACGGCACTCGCACGCTCGTAACCACTCGTGTTGTAGACGATCGGGATGACCAGCCCGCGCATCCGTGCCGCGGCAATCGCGGCGGACAACAGGTGCGCATAGTGCGTCGCCGTCACCAAATTGATGTTGTTGGCACCCTGGTCCTGCAGTTCCAGCATAATCTCGACCAGACGCTCAGACGAAATCTCAAGGCCAAAATTGCCGGTCGAGATCTCGTGGTTCTGGCAGTAGATACATTTAAGCGAGCAACCGCTAAAGAAGATCGTGCCCGAACCGGCCTCGCCCGAGATAGGCGGCTCCTCCCACATATGAAGCGCCGCGCGGGCCACCCTGAGCGTGTCGTTAGCACCGCATACGCCGCGCGCGCCCTCATCGCGCGCCGCACCGCAACGGCGCGGACACAAATGGCAGGCGGGCGAAAAAAGTTCGGTCAACGACGTCGGCATAAAAACATGCTCCAAAACAACGATTCAGCAGCTCAAGCGCAAGAGGGCCAACCGCACAGACGGCTCGAGCCCAAGGCGCCGTAATCGTCCGACACGATTTTTGTAATGTCAAGACTGGAATCGATAAAGTGCCGCTTTATGATGTAGGTATTCCGCCCCCCGCGGAGCAACTGGGTGAACCGTCGCGTTTATTTAGGGAGCCCACACAGTCGTACCTAGTACAGGTATCCTTCGTTGTTAAGGACGCTGGAACAGTCGATGAGGGCACCCACCTGTTTTAGGTGGGTTCATTTTCGTAACGTGGGGGGTGGTTTTCTTTTGCCGAAAATCACCATACAGTCCATATGGATCCCCGCCGGCATCCCGACAAGCCATCGACAACATCCCAATATCTGGTAAGCGCGTGATTATCGCTGCGTGCAATTACATGCACCCCCCTTGGTCAAGTATTATGGTTCGGCTATGCCCTTTGCGCATGGCGTTCTTCTGACCTTTTCCTTCGACGCTTGGCGGTTTTTAGATTCATGGCTTCATCCCCGAGCTACATACCGTACCTATGCGTGGCAGCGGCGGCTTTTATCACGACCTTCCTCGCGG
>DBFMRS010000076.1:0-3926 GCA_048387515.1 Collinsella sp. | reverse complement strand
TATTAGGTCATGCGGCGGTCTCGGCTCGCCGCGGCCCGCGCGGGACATGTCAGGAAACGAGGGCAGCCCTGTGGGCGCCAGCGGAATGTGGGGTCACCGCGCGGTCCGCATCTGATGGTGTCGACGTCAATGGTATACGGGCGCATCATCGACGTCTTCAATACAGAAGATATCAGTGCGGAATGTTCTGGGGAGAAACCCCGTCGCGCCCTGCGGATTCCCTGCGTTTACGGCCTTGGGGTCGGCGTGGGCGGAGGACGTGGTTGATGGGGTGTCGGCGCAGTAAGAAGATTAATAAAATAGGGTGCCCATTCGCCAATAGGCGGCAGAATGGCCTGCGGTGCTGAGGAATGATTTTCGCTTTGTCAGGTAATCAGACTAAAGCGCTTTGAAGAAATCCATCTATATCGTCATCTACGAGGATGCTCCTGCCAGCGATTGCGGCCGGTGCGCACGCCCCTCCTATGTTCACGCAGGCGTACGCCGCACGGCCGTTTTGTGCCACGGCGTTCCAGAAGGGGTATTTGATGATGACGGGCGTGTTGTCTCCGACGCCCAGCTCCAGGTACAGGATGCGGTCGCCAGAGTGCGCCTCGCAGAATGCGCGGTAGCGGGCGGCTGCCTCGTGCCATCCGCGGTCCTCGCAGAAAGAGCCGTCGATGCGCAGGTTGGGAACCATGGGCGCCCCGCAGCGCGGGCAGCGGGGAACGAGCTCGCTCGGCACCCGCTGGTCTTTCTGGCGGCCCGCCATCTCGCGGACCTGCCGCTCGTTGTCGTACGTCTCGCCGGAGCAGTTGCGGCTGCATTGGAACAGGCCGTAGTCTCCTTGCGTGTAGAACAGCCGCGCCTTGTCGAACCCCGCCAGCTGGAACTGGTGGTCGACGTTGGTGGTGAGGACGAAGTAGTCTCGCCCTTCGAGGATGCGCAGGAGGTCGAGGTAGGGCTTGCCGACCCCCGCCTCGTAGCGGTTGAGCAGGATGGCGCGGCTCCACCACGCCCAGTAGGTCTCCAGGTCGGGAAAGGGGTGGAACCCGCCCGAGTACATGTCGGTTATCCCGAACCGGTCGCGGAAGTCCGCGAAGTTCTCGTCGAAGCGCTTGCCGGAGTACGAGAAGCCCGCCGCGGCGGAGAGCCCGGCGCCCGCGCCCACCAGGACGGCGTCGCATTCGTCGAGCTTGCGCTTCATAGCCTCGGCCGCTTCCTTCGCTGTCGCGTCAGCCCCGCGCACGAGGGCCGCACCCCGCCTTGCGCGCGCGTACCCGCCGCCGGCGAGTAGGCTAGCCGAAAAGAATGTCACGGTAGATCCTCTCGTCCGATTCCAGGAAGACGTTGAACACCACGTGGATGCCCGGTCCGTTCGCGTCCAGCCATCCGCGCACCGTGCGGACCGCGATTTCCGCAGCTTCTTTTTGAGGGAATCCGAACACGCCGGTCCCGATGCAGCAGAACGCGATGCTTTCTGCTCCCGTCTCCCGGGCCGCGTCCAGGCAGCTTTCGTAGCAGCTCGCCAGGAGAGTCCGGTCTTCGTCGTCGGGGTTCCCGTCCGCGATGGGGCCCACGGTGTGCGCGACCCATTTCGCCGGCAGATTGTAGGCCCCCGTCATCTTCGCCAGGCCCGTCGGCTCGGGGCGGCCCTGCGCCTGCATGATGCGTGCGCATTCCGCGCGAAGCTGGATGCCGGCGTAGGTGTGGATGGCGTTGTCGATGCAGTGGTGGCCGGGCACCCAGCAGCCCAGCATCTGGGAGTTCGCCGCGTTCACGATGACATCGGCCGCGAGCGTGGTGATGTCGCCGCGCCAGAGGCTCAAACGCCCGTCGAGCGGCGTGCGGGGAAGCGTCCTCGCATCGACGATTCCCATCTCGGCGATGCGGGCCTGGAGCATGCGGTCCTGCGCGGCGAGGAACTCGTCGGCCGCCGGCATCGGCTCGCGCACGTTGACGAGGGCACGGTAGGCTTCGAAGAGGGCCCGCTCGTCGCCCTCCAGCGACGATGCCGTTTCGCGGGCTTTCTTTGCCCCGAAGCGCTCCTCCGCAAGATAGCGGACACAGTAGGCGAGGTCTTCCATCCGCTTCATCCTCCTATCCTCCGTATCGTGCCGTGCGGGCACGCCTCTTCGCACAGCCCACAGCGCAGGCACGACCCCTGGTCGATCCTGAACGTCCCGTCTTCGGCGCGTGCGATGCAGCCTTGCGGGCAGACGGCGGCGCATGCTCCGCAGCGTTCTCTGTTCTACTGTTTCTCTAGAACTTGCCGTTCTCGTTCTGCCAATCGGACGGGTCGGCGATGGTCTCCATGACGTTCCAGTGCTCGGCGATCTTGCCGTCCTCCACGCGCCAGAGGTCGTAGTACGACGTGGGCTTGCCGCCGAAGGTGCCCTCGCTCACGCCCAGGACGAAGTTGCCCTGCGCGAGGACTTGGTGAGTCTTGTCGTAGACCATCTGGATGCCCGCAGCGGCGAGCGTCTCGAGCGCAGCGCCCAGGCCGGAGAGCCCGTCGGCGATGCCGGTGTTGTGCTGGAGGTAGGCGTCGCCCGCGAAGTACTCCGGAGTCTTCTCGGGGTGCTTCCCCTGCATGACGTCCACGAGGAACGCCTCGACGAGGGCCCGGTTCTCCTCGGTCCTGTCGAGGTCGGTGGCCTCGGTGACGCCGTCGCTCTGCGTGCGGCCGGAGGGGTTCGGTCCGGCGACTTCGGCGAGGTTGTCCCAGTGCTCGGCGATGAGACCCTCCTCGTTGAAGCGGAAGATGTCGAAGGCCACCTGCTCGCCGGCCCCCGCGAAGTTGTAGACGGTCTGCAGGAACACCTTGTCGCCGTCCTCGAACGCGCGGATGTTTGTCACCGTCGTCTTGGCGGGGGCGGAGGCCAGGTACTCCACAGAGCCGACGAACGCGTCGCGGCCCGTGCCGTAGGCGAGGTTGTGCTGAATGTAGCCCTCGTCGAGGAGGCTCGCCGCCAGCTCGGTGTCTCCGGTGGCAAACGTGCCGATGAGGTCGAGTGCTTTCTGGATGTTGCTCATTTCCATTCCTTTCCCTGTGGGTCTGCGGCCCTTCTCGCCGCTTGCTTGGCTTCATGGTAAAATGCGTGGTGCCAAATAAGAAGTAGGCACTATAAAGTGCGGTAGGTACTTAAAAGTAACCATATATGAACAGGTGATATGCAATGAGCGACGATGAAATCGGCTATACCGAGCACCGAAACGACGAGCTTCCCAAGAGAAGCGACCTTCCCGCCTGCCCGGTGGAGACCTGCGTGTCTCTGATCGGCAGCAAGTGGAAGCTGCTCATAATGCGGGATCTGCTCCTGAACGGTTCGATGAGGTTCAAGGCCCTCCAGCGTAGCGTCGGGGGCGTCTCGCAGAAGGTCCTCACAACGAACCTGCGCAGCATGGAGGACGCGGGGCTCGTTGTCAGGAGGGTCTACGCGGAGGTCCCGCCCCGCGTCGAGTACTCCCTCACGGAGCTGGGGCAGAGCCTGAGGCCCATCATGGACTCCATGTGGGCGTGGGGGGAGTCCTATCAGGCTTTAGCGAAGTGAAGTTCAATTCGGATAATGAGGATGAGAGCAAGCAGAACCGCCATACGAAGGGCAGCTGGTACTACGTCTGGAAGGGCGTCTACGAGATCATGGAGCTCTTCCCGGAGTATCTGCCCAACATGTATCAGGCGCTCAAGGCGTTCACGCTCAACAAGACGGTCCCGTCCATGAAGGTGGCCAAGGAGATTCTTGACGACATGATCGAGGTCAACAAGGATTTCTGGCCTGAGCTTAAGTAACGAGGCCTTTGACGGCCCGGCTGCGAACGGTTCACTGCGGCCCCTGAGGTCCATAGGCTCCCTTGGGGTACATCCCAGGGGGAGTCTCTCAAAAGCGCCCAGAGGGGGCGCTTTTTGTGTATATAAAGGCAAAAGGGATATTCAATGAAAACCC
>DBFMRS010000075.1:0-9699 GCA_048387515.1 Collinsella sp. | reverse complement strand
CGCCAGCGCACCGCTCGGCGCCAGCCGCGAGCGTATCGAAGCGTTTGTGAAGCGCAACAGCGCCTGGATTATCAGACGACTTGCCCAGCGCGAGCAACGTCAGGCGACGGCGCGAGAGCCGCTCAGCCCCTCGTCCATCATTGCACTTTGGGGCAAGCCCATCACGGTACAAGATGCGCTCGATCGCAACTTTGCATCACCCGCACCGCGGCCCAAGCAGGCCACCTTCGCAAGTTTTATGGGTGCCGACAAATCGAACGAACGCCCACAGGCCAAGCGGCGCGCAACCCTCGACGGCCTGACGTCCGATGAGCTCCAGACCCGCATCGACCAGCTCTATGCATCCGAGGTCACCACGGCGCTGCGCGATATGGTGCGCGCGTACGAAATCGCAATGGGTGTCGCCGTTTCCCGCGTTTCCGTGCGCAGCATGAAAACGCGCTGGGGATCATGCACGCCCAAAACCGGCGCCATTCGCATCGCACGAGAACTTGCCGCCTACCCCGTCGAGTGCCTTGACATGGTTGTCGCCCACGAGCTCGTCCACCTGCTCGAACCGAGCCACAATCATCGGTTTCACGCGCTGCTCGACACGTACTGCCCCAACAACAGGGCTCTGTCGCAGCGGCTCAAAAAACCGCCCGCCAACGAGCTCTAGAGTCGGTTAGCGCACACGCTCGATCTCGACACCGCAGCTTGCCAGGGGAAGACCGACGGGCGCCCAAGGCTTATCGAGCTTAACGTGCACGCCAAGCAGCAGGGGGTAACGACGCAGCAGCATCTGGGCCACACCCTCGGCTGCAGCCTCGATGAGTTTAAACGTATGCTCGCGCAGATACCCATCGACATCGTGGCACACCGAGCCGTAGTCAATCGAGGCGTCCAGGTTATCGTGCTCCCCCGCTGCACGCAGGTCGGCATAGAGCACCAAGGACACGATGAACTTCTGGCCCAGCGCGTTCTCTTCGGGATACACGCCGTGGTTGGCAAAGACCTCGAGACCGTCGATAGTAATGCGGTCGGCATGGCGCAGATCGTCATAGCTCACGTGGGGTACCGCCGTTGCGGTGGATATTTCGCCCCTTCCACGGCGGGCGAGCTCGGCGCCTTCAGTCTTGGTTGCATTCTCGGGCAGTTTCTTGTTACTCATCGCGATCGTCTCCTTCGTTTAGAACCCCGACCGCGCAAACTAACTACACGCGAATCGACAGGTTCTTTTTATCATCGCTCCAGTTGCAAGCATTGCGCGCGGGGCATGCAAAGCAGGCGCGCGAGGCCTTGTCGGCCGCATAGAGCAGACGCTCAAGCGGTTGGCTGTTCACGCGCAGCTTTCGATGGCCCAGAATGGCCGTCTTAATGGCTGCGGCATCGGCCGGCTCAAACGCTACGTCATCGGGCATACCGCCGAGAATCGCATCAGCGACGCGTTCGCTTGCAACATCATGGGATATACCCGATTCGTACTGTTCATCTTTGCCGATATCGTGAAGAAGTGCCGTGGCGTAGATGACCTCGCGGTCAAATTCGAGATCTTCCTCGAGATTCTTAATCCACATAATACGAGCGACATCCAGCAGGTGGTCAATACCGTGGCGGCAGAAGATGCGCCCCGATTCCAACTGTGCAATGTTGCCCAGGTGCCGCCGGAACAGACCGTTGGCACAGATGTAATCAATGCGAGGCATGGCACCAAAAGGCGCCAGGCCCGAAGCCATAAAACCGCGACGCGGCGTTCCCTCGTCAGTATTCGATGTAAAGTCGTTGACGACTCTCATAGTTAGCGTCCCAGCATCCTAAAGAATCGCTCCTCGAGCGACGGATCGGCCTCAAAGACGCCGCGACGAGCGAGCGTCACGGTCTTGGTGCCAGGCTTTTGCACGCCGCGCATGGTCATGCACATATGTTCAGCTTCCATGAGCACAATCGCTCCCTGGGGAGCGAGATACTCCATGAGGGCATCGGCAACTTGTGCACACAGCTGCTCCTGCAGCTGCAGACGACGGGCATAGACCTCAACCGTGCGGGCGAGCTTGGAAAGCCCGGCCACCCGACCGTTGGGGATATAGCCAATGGCAGCCTTGCCGTAAAACGGCAGCAGATGATGCTCGCACAGCGAGTAAAACGTGATGTCGCGCTCGATAACCAAATCGTTCGAAGCGACGGCAAAGGTTTTGGACAGGTGCTCCTCGGCACTCTGGTCCATACCGCCGGCGATCTCACCATACATACGGGCAACGCGCGCCGGGGTCTCCAGCAGGCCCTCACGAGTTGGGTCCTCGCCTATGCCCTCAAGCAACAGCTTAATGGCGGCCTCGACTTTTTCCTGATCGATCATCTGGGCCTCACTTTTCCGATTTTGCGTTCGCGCTATGGTACCACGCCCTTTGGCATCGGCCACAAGCTACATAGTATGGGTCGAATAGACTGGATCGTCCCGCCAAAGTTCAACCGCATCACAAAGCGCAACGCCCTCGCGCACAGCACGGGCGCGCGTGGCGTTCATATCAATCACGCGCTGATTGCTCGAGCCCCTAAAGCGCAACGAGATATCGTACAAATCCTGAACGAACGGGCCGTCCACCAACATGTCGAGGCAGGCCAGGATACGGTTCGTCACCTCGGTATGATGGCGACCGCCCGGCATAAGCTCCTCGAGCACGTCGCCGGTAAAGCACCAAATGGTCTTGCCCGACCCCGCGGGATAGGCCGCACGCACGCGTTCGATAAAGTCAACAAGCCCCACCTGATTCTCGGGCTCCATAGGCTCGCCGCCCAGAATCGTCAGGCCATCGATAAAGGGATGGTCGAGGCTCTCGATAATCTTGTCCTCGACGGCACGATCGAACGTTTCACCCGCGGCAAAGTCCCACGCGACGGAGTTAAAGCAATTCTTGCACCCGCGACGGCACCCGCTCACAAACAGAGAAGTACGAACGCCTTCCCCATCAGCAATGTCGAAATACTTAATGTTCGCGTAGTTCATAGGTAACTCTCCCGGGAGGCCGGGACATATCATCCCGTCCTCAAACATTCTCGGCCTTCGGCCTGCGAAACTGCGGGCGGGACGATATGTCCCGGCCTCATGCAAAGGGTAACTCAATGAACGAAGCGAACATCGAGTATAGGGTTCGAGGTCCAATAAAAACTTTGTTGCAGCTCAACCGCCATCGCAAGCAAAACGTTGTTGCAAGTCAACTCATTTCCGCTAAGAACTTCGAGGAGTGAGCAGGCCGCATGCTACATCTCAACTACGTCAACTTGGCTGAACCGAGAGGGCCGCTTGGGCTTTTGCTCGATTTGAGTTCCGCACGCAAAGAAGGCCACTTAATGTGGCCTTCGTCTTGCGCAGGACTGTCCGAAATAGCGAGCAAATGCCCAAGCGGCCCTCCCGGCTCAGCCCCGGAGCGGTATTAGAGATGCAGCACGCGGTCGCGGATCTCCTCGGTTCGGCCCTGGTTCCAGAACTGGGTACCGATGTAGCCGCACGTACGACGAGCGACATTCATCTTCTCCTGGTCACGATTGCCGCAATTGGGGCACTCCCACACCAGCTTGCCGTCATCCTCGACAATCTTGATCTCACCGTCGTAGCCGCACACCTGGCAGTAGTCGCTCTTGGTGTTGAGCTCGGCGTACATGATGTTGTCGTAGATGTACTGCATCACGCGAATGACAGCCTTGAGGTTGTCCTGCATGTTGGGAACCTCAACGTAGGAGATAGCACCGCCCGGCGAAAGCTGCTGGAACATGCCCTCGAACTTGAGCTTATCGAAAGCATCAATCTCCTCAGACACATGGACGTGGTAGCTGTTGGTGATGTAGCCCTTGTCCGTCACGCCCGGGATGATGCCAAAACGACGCTGCAGGCACTTGGCGAACTTGTAGGTCGTCGACTCAAGCGGGGTACCGTACAGCGAGAAGTCGATATCGCTTTCGGCCTTCCACTCGGCGCACTTGTCGTTCATGCGTTGCATGACGGCCATGGCAAAGGGCGTGCCCTCCTTCTCGGTGTGGCTGTGGCCCGTCATATACTTGACGCACTCATACAGGCCGGCATAACCCAGACTAATGGTGGAGTAACCGCCCACGAGCAGCTTGTCGATCGTCTCGCCCTTCTTCAGACGGGCGAGGGCACCGTACTGCCAAAGAATCGGTGCGGCATCCGAAAGCGTACCCATCAGACGCTCATGACGGCACAGCAGGGCGCGGTGGCACAGCTCAAGGCGCTCGTCGAAGATCTTCCAGAACTTGTCCATATCCTGGTGCGAGCTCAGCGCGACATCGGGCAGGTTGATGGTCACGACGCCCTGGTTAAAGCGACCATAGTACTTGGGCTTGTTCGGGTCGTAGTTCAGCGCGTTGGCAACGTTGTTAAAGCCGTTGCCCGAGCGGTCGGGCGTCAAGAAGCTGCGGCAGCCCATGCAGGTATAGCAGTCGCCGTTACCCGCGGTCTCGCCCTTCGACAGCTTGAGCTCGCGCATCTTTTTCTCGGAGATGTAATCGGGCACCATGCGCTTGGCAGTGCACTTGGCAGCCAGCTGGGTCAGGTAGAAGTACGGGGAATCCTCGTGAACGTTATCGTCCTCGAGTACATAGATAAGCTTGGGGAATGCCGGGGTGATCCATACGCCGGCCTCGTTCTTAACGCCCTCGTAGCGCTGGCGAAGCGTCTCCTCCACGATCATGGCAAGGTCGTGCTTCTCCTGAGGCGTACGGGCCTCGTTAAGATACATAAAGACCGTCACGAACGGCGCCTGGCCATTGGTGGTCATAAGGGTCACGACCTGATACTGAATCGTCTGGACGCCGCGACGGATCTCGTCACGCAGACGGTCCTCAACGACCTCACGGACCTTCTCGGCAGACGCAGAGACACCGAGCTCCTCGAGCTCGCGAGCGACCTCGCCGCGAATCTTTTGACGGCTCACCTCGACGAACGGGGCAAGATGGGTCAGCGAAATCGACTGGCCTCCGTACTGGGAGGAAGCAACCTGGGCGATGATCTGCGTCGCGATGTTGCAGGCGGTCGAGAAGCTGTGCGGCTTCTCGATCAGCGTACCCGAGATAACAGTGCCGTTCTGGAGCATGTCCTCCAGGTTCACCAGGTCGCAGTTATGCATGTGCTGGGCAAAGTAGTCCGAATCATGGAAGTGAATCAGACCCTCATTGTGAGCATCCACAATCTCCTGGGGCAGCAGCACACGCTGGGTCAGGTCCTTGGAGATCTCGCCGGCCATGTAGTCACGCTGAACGGAATTGACGGTCGGGTTCTTGTTGGAGTTCTCCTGCTTGACCTCTTCGTTGTTGCACTCAATCAGCGACAGAATCTTGTCGTCGGTCGTGTTCTTCTGGCGCTTCAGGCTCTGAACATAGCGATAGATGATGTAATGGCGAGCGACCTCGTAGCAGTCGAGACGCATAATCTCGTCCTCGACCAGATCCTGAATCTCCTCGACCGACACGGTGTGGCCCGCGTTCTCGCATGCCTCGGCGACGTTTTGTGCCGCGTAAACCACCTGGCGGTCGGTAAGACGAGAGCTCTCCTCGACCTCCAAGTTTGCGGCGCGGATGGCATTGACAATCTTATCGATGTCAAAGACAACCTCGGTGCCGCTGCGCTTGATGATCTTCATCCTCTTGCCTCTTTCGCGTCGAAATCGTATTGCGCTTCAGAGCCAAACGATGCCCGGCAGGGCTTGCCCCTGTCTTGCGGCGCCGTCGCGCAATCTGTGTTTTCGAAAACCATAGGCCCTCATGCGGACAATCCTCGCAGCCAATCAAGGGGCTCGAAGATCCATCCAAATGGGGCGAATAAGGTCCTCGTTCTCTGTCCGCCATCTATCATACGACAAAGAGGCATCTATATCCTGTATTCTTTTTTTAGGTCAAACACAACATATAGTGTTTCAGCAGGTCAAAGCAATTAGTCATTTTGCAGACGCATTAATTATGAGGGGTTCTTGGCAAGTCGGTAAAACGTTACCAACACGGCTACCTGCATGGCAGTTATAAAACCCCCTTAGTCAAGCCGCTGACAAATCCTACCAAAACCAAGCCGCTCACGCCAAAAGAATCCAAAAGATTATGCTTGACCAACATGTTGCGATCACGGTCGGCCAGGACGTATGCAACCTGCCGGCACCTCTACGGGGACCTTGGATCAATATTTGCTGGCATATTTGACGGCGTGCTTGGTAGCAAAACAAAACAGCTCAGAGGACATAGCCTCTGAGCTGCGAACATTTGGTGGGCGTTAGAAGATTTGAACTTCTGACCTCTTCCGTGTCAGGGAAGCGCTCTCCCCCTGAGCTAAACGCCCAAATGGAGCGGACAACGGGGCTCGAACCCGCGACCCCAACCTTGGCAAGGTTGTGCTCTACCAACTGAGCCATGTCCGCTTACGAGGATTAATCTTACGTGATGCCCGCATCCTATGCAAGAACTTTTTTTGAAAAGTTTTGCGACGCTCTCGCGAGGGCATCAGTCGTCACGAAAGGCGCGAACAAACGCAGGCTCGCAGCGAGATGCCCCTACATATCACCGAGCATGATCCAGGCAGAGCTGTCCTGCGCGAGCCTGCCGTCTGAAAGCGGTGATGAGGTGAGCAGGACCCTGCCCGCCGGCAGCTCCACGGGTGCTGCACCGAAGTTCGTCACACACGTCCAGCCGTTATCGCGGCGATAGGCGATGACGCCGCCCTCAGCGCCCTCGGCACCATCCGCAAGACCGGTGCGCCCGTCAAGATCGAGCCACGCAAGATCGTTGGCGCACCCGCGCAGCTTGCGCCGCAGCCAGAGGGCGTCACGATAGAGCGCAAGCATCGATGTCGGGTCCGCTTCTTCCTTATCGGCAGCATAATCGGAAAACCATGCAGGCTGCGGCAGATGGGGCGCCGCATCGGCGTCTGCCGGCGAAAACCCAAACGATCCGCCATGCGCGGGATCGTCCGCCGCCACCCACGGCAGGGGCACACGACAGCCGTCGCGCCCCTTCTCACGCTTCGGTCCGTGCGTATTGGTCGCAGTAGGGTCTTCGAGTGCAGCCCACGGGATATCAGCCACCTCAAAAAGGCCGAGCTCCTCACCCTGATACACGTATGCCGAGCCCGGAAGCGCCAGTTCAAGCAAAAGGGCCGCCCGCGCGCGGCGCTCGCCGAGTTCACGGTCCTCGTCATAAGACGACCCGTCGCGTAAGAGCCAGTCGAGCGCAATCTGGTGGTAGCGCGTCGCCTTGATTTGCGGCAGGGCATAGCGTGTCGCCACGCGCGGCACGTCGTGGTTGGAGAGTACCCAGGTCGAGGCGGAATCGGATTCGACGGCTGCCTTCAAGCCCTTCTCGATTGCAGTGTGCATGTCATCATAGGTCCAAGTGGCCTTGGCAAACTCAAAGTTGAATGTCTGGCCAAGCTCGCTGGGACGCGCGTAGAGATACTGGCGCTCGGGCAACACCCACGCCTCGGCAACGGCGCTGCGCGGCGGATTATAGCGGTCGAACACGCGGCGCCACTCGCGATAGATCTCGTGGACCTCATTGCGGTCCCACAGCGGATGGGTGCCGTCGTCAACCATGTCATCGCCCTCGGCGAGATGCCACCGGTCGAGGTCATCGCGGTCGAGATCCTTGGCGAGACCCTGCGCCACATCAATGCGAAAGCCGTCGACGCCTCGATCGCTCCAAAACGCCAGGACGTCGCAAAAGAGCGCGTGAACCTCAGGGCATGACCAGTCAAAGTCCGGCTGCTCGGGCGTAAACATGTGCAGATACCACTCACCGTCCGCAACACGCGTCCATGCGGGGCCGCCAAAGTTGGCATTCCAATTGGTGGGAGGCAGCTCGCCATGCTCGCCGCAACCATCGCGGAAGATATAACGGGCGCGCTCGGGAGATCCGGGGCCGGCGGCAAGAGCGGCTTTGAACCAGGGGTGCTGGTTGGATGAATGGTTGGGCACGATGTCGACGATGACCTTGATGCCGCGCGCGTGAGCCGCAGCGATCATGTCATCGAAGTCGTCAAGCGAGCCGAGACGTGGGTCGACATCGCAGTAGTCCGCCACATCATAGCCGCCATCGACAAGAGGCGATGGGTAAAACGGGCTCAGCCAGATGGCCTCGATACCCAGCCGCTCAAGATAGTCCATCTGCTGGGTAATGCCCGCGATATCGCCCAGACCCGAACCAGTCGAATCCTTAAACGAGCGCGGGTAGATCTGATAGATCGCAGCGTCGGACATCCATGAGCGCGAAGAAGACTTTTCTGTAGCCATGGGGCGTATCTCCCTTGCAACGAGGTTATGCGAGATGCCCACGATGATACGCCCAAAGCGGACATTCGCGACAAACAACGCCACAGCCACGCCCCAAAACGATCGCCCCCTCTCGGGTTCAAGCCTCCTGGGACGAATCGACCGATTAGTGAAAAGAACGGAAGACCCACTTTCCCGGCCACGACAGCGAGCGGGCTCCGGGTGCCCCAGGTTGCCGCGAAAGAGGAGGGAAGCGTACTTTATGTACGCGACCGACGATTGAGGGGCAAGATGGGGTGCCCGGGGCTCGCGCAGCGTCAACAAAAAACGCGGTTCGTTAGAACCGCGTAAGATAGTTGGAGCGGACAACGGGGCTCGAACCCGCGACCCCAACCTTGGCAAGGTTGTGCTCTACCAACTGAGCCATGTCCGCATATGTAAAACAAAACGGGCGCCGGAGCGCCCGGATGTTGCCTGGAGGCGAAGCCCGGATTCGAACCGGGGGTAAAGGCTTTGCAGGCCTCTGCCTTACCACTTGGCCACTTCGCCGAAAAAGGACCGCCTAAACGGTCCGGAAATGCAATGGAGCGGACAACGGGGCTCGAACCCGCGACCCCAACCTTGGCAAGGTTGTGCTCTACCAACTGAGCCATGTCCGCTTGCGGGTTATTAATTTACGCGAGTTGTCCAAAAGACGCAAGTACTTTTTTCAAAAAACTTGTCTGCCGCATGTTCTTAGTAGCTAAACGCGCTAAAGCGATTGGCTAGGCACACGATTCCAGCGCTCCGCTAAACAGCTTCACCATCTGCACGCGCGTGCCGGCGCCGTCCGTACGACGAGCAACCTCCACGTTATCGACGAGCATACGCATAAGCTTGATACCACGGCCGCGCTCCTCAGATGCGACCGGTTCGCTCGTTTCATCGATAGAATAGCCGGCACCTCGATCAAGCACCTCAACCACAACGCGATCGCCATAGGCCTGAAGCGTCAGGACGCACCCAATACCGCCTGCATGGTCATAGGCATTACCCAGCGCCTCCCCCGACGCCAATGCGACATCGTAGCGCTCGTCACGCCTCAGGGGAAGCGATTCGAGGAGCTCGGCCACACGGTGCCGATAATACGGGAGATTCTCGATGCCTCGCTGCACTTCGACGCTCTTGCTCCATCGCGGCAACTCCCCCACCGGAATGGCGGGAATCGACTCCCGCGCCGGGCCCGCGACATGAAGGATGTCGACAAGCCGGGCAATTTCCAAAAAGCGAACGACCTCATCGGAGGCGTTAACGAGCGAAAGCAGCCCCTCATGCCTCATAAGCTCTCTAGCACGTGTAAGCAAAAACGCCAAACCCGTCGAGTCGATAAAGCCCACGGTCTGGCAATTGATGACAACACGACGCACGCCCCGGTCGATCAAATTATCCAACCGTCGGCGCAGTGCGGGCACCGAGG
>DBFMRS010000074.1:0-3366 GCA_048387515.1 Collinsella sp. | reverse complement strand
GTCCTGCGTTGCCTGCGAGGCGGCATACGCCGCAACGGGGGAGAGCATCGGCGTGGCCGTCAGCGCAACGGCGAGCGCGGCGCTCGTGATGATACGAGCCGGCTTCGACGCAATGAGCGCTGCGGTGCGATGATTCGAATGCTGCATCCAGTCCCTCTGCAATCAATCGTAGGTTATGGTTCGAACGGTATTCTACTACTGCTTTCGACCTCAACTTGAACCTTAAAGGTCCCAAAGGGTCAAGTTGAACTTGAGGCTTTAGCTTTGACCTGCAGTTATGATGAATTGTTGAGAAACCATAGAGTTCAACTTTAACGTTACAGAGCCCTGTTTGAGAGGAGTTTTGGGCTGTAAAAGCCATCTCAACGTGGGGTTTTATAACTACAGCGTGCGCTTCTGGCGAGCCTGCTCAATCTCTTCGAGGGCCTCGGCGGGGGTGAACGAACAGGTGCCGTCGCCGAGTTTGATTACCTGGATATCGTCGCCGGCGTAGACCTCTCCGCCCTTTAGTACCACGCCGAAAACGCCCTCGTGGGGAAAGATGCAGTCGCCGGCGAGATAGTAGATGGCGCAGCGTGTGTGGCAGGCCTTGCCGATTTGGCTGATTTCGACAAGCACCTCGCTGCCAAGCTTGAGCTGCGTGCCCAAAGGGAGCGAGAGCAGGTTGATGCCCCGGGTTGTGAAGTTCTCCCCAAAGTCACCCTCGTGTACGTCGAGCCCGCGTGCCTGCGCCGTCTGGATGGACTCCGCGGCTAAAAAGGAAACCTGACGGTGCCAATGTCCGGCGTGCGCATCGGTGGCGAGGCCAAATTGCTCTATAACGGTGTCGCGTCCATCGGCGACGGGCGACTTGCGAGTGCCCTTGTGTACCGACGTGTTGATCGAGACGATGTGGGCGGGTCCGTTGTAGGCGTCGTTTGCCGTGCACAGGGGAGCGGTCGCTTTCGCACGTTTCGCCAGCTCGCGCCTCGCGGCATTGAGGATGGGATTATCGGTCGGATGGTCTTGGGGCACGTGCGCGCCTTTCGCTCGAGGATGTCAATACACTGAATCCTACAACAATGGTAGGTTCATTGCCCGTTGTCATACAACGGTGAGCGCCGTCTTCGTGCTGGCCTTCGTGCTGGACGATTACGTCGATTGCCATAGATACGGTGGAGCTTTGGGCGCCGGCGGCTTGGCACGCTAAAATAAATCAGTTGCGCAAAGACCGCCCGTTGTGTGGGCAGTTCATGATAGGAAGTTTCCATGGCATTGCAATTTACAGAGCGCGAGTTCATTCCCGTGCTGCTTGGTGGCGACATCAACGCCTATTCGGTGGCGCGCGCCTTCTACGAGGAGTACCAGGTCAAGAGTCTGGTCTTTGGCAAGTATCAGACGGGTCCCGCGTACCGCAGCCAGATTATCGACTACACGCCCAACGTGGATATCGACACCATGCCCGTGATGCTCAAAACCGTCAACAGCATTGCCCAAGCGCATGCCGACAAGACGATTGTCCTTGTGGGCTGTGGCGATAACTATGTCGCTCTCGTGGCTCAAGCCAAGGATGCTCATGAGCTGGCGGATAACATCGTCGCTCCCTACGCGCCCTACAGCATGCTCGAGCAGTGCCAGAAGAAGGAGATCTTCTACGAGCTGTGCGAGAAGCATGGCGTGCCCTATCCGCACACGTTTACCTTTACCAAGGCGATGCTTAATGCCCAGGGTGAGGCGCCTGCCGAAGTGCTCGACCAGATCGATTTTCCTTACCCGATGATTCTGAAGCCTTCTGACGGCATCATGTGGTGGCAGCATGAGTTCGAGGGCCAGAAGAAGGCCTATGAGATTGCCGACCGCGCCGAGCTGGAACAGGTCATTCGCGATTCGTATGCCAGCGGCTACACCGACGACCTGATCTTGCAGGATCGCGTGCCCGGCAACGACGAGTACATGCGCGTGCTCACCAGCTATTCCGACCGCAACGGCAAGGTGCGCATGATGTGCCTGGGCCATGTGCTGCTCGAGGAGCATCAGCCCCACGGTGTCGGCAACCATGCCTGTATCATTACCGAGCCCAACGACGAGCTCATGGGCGGCGTGCGCAAGTTGCTCGAGGACCTTCACTTTGTGGGCTATTCCAACTTTGACGTTAAGTACGACGAGCGCGACGGCTCGTTTAAGTTCTTCGATTTCAACACGCGCCAGGGCCGCAGCAACTACTACGTTACCAACAGCGGCTTTAACGTTGCCAAGTATGTGGTGGACGAGTATGTGTTCAACCGTCCGTTTGAGCCGGAGTTTGTGACGGCTCAGGACGAGGCCCTGTGGATGGTCGTCCCCATGGGCGTCGTCGACAAGTACGTCAAGGATCCCGAGCTGCGCGCTAAGGTGCATCGCCTGGACAAGGAAGGCAAGGGCGCCGACCCTTCGTTTATGAAGGGCGACTTTGTCTTTAACCGCTGGCTGCGCATGTGGCACACCAAGCTGCGCCACTTTAAGCTGTTCAAGACGTATTACAAGTAGATGAGCGCGGCGCCCGTCCGGTTTGCATCGGGCGGGCGCGGGTATGATACGCGCAATTGCGCAAGCGTCATCAAGGAGGCGGCGATGGAAAAGCTGGGAGTTATCGGCGGCATGGGCGCCGAGGCCACGTCGTATTACTACGACCAGGTGGTGCGTCATACGGCTGCTGCCTGCGATCAGGAACATATCGACATGGTGGTGCTCTCCAAGTCGACCATGCCCGACCGCACGTTGGCCATTAAGACCGGCGAGCATGCCAAGCTGCTGGCGACCATGAAAGAGTGTGCCCAGGCACTCGAGTCGCTGGGCTGTGCGCACATTGCCATTCCCTGCAACACGTCGCACTACTTCTACGACCAGATCCAGTCGTTTACGAAGGTGCCGATTATCCACATGCCGCGTGAGTCGGTGCGCTATGCTCTGGCCGGTGCGGTGATGGGGGAGTGCGAGTTCGACCCCAACCTGAGTATGCCGGCCGAGCCGGTGCACAAGATTGGCATCATGGGCACCGACGGAACCGTGGGCGCGGGTGTCTACGGCCGCGAATGTAAGGCTGCGGGTGTTGAGGTCGTCTATCCCAGCGAGAAACGTCAGAACGATGTGATGTCGCTTATCTACGATGATGTGAAGGCCGGACGTGAGCCCGATATGGATAAGTTCGACCGCGTGATGTGGGAGTTCGCCCGTAGCGGCTGCGACCGCGTCATTCTGGCCTGCACCGAGCTCTCGGTGTTGCAAAAGTACCGAGAGATTCCCGAGATCACCCTCGACGCCATGGATGTCCTGGTGCGTGAATCCATCATCCGTAGCGGCGCTCCCTACCGCCTCTAGCTTCCGACCTGTCAAAAAGGGACAGGTTAA
>DBFMRS010000073.1:0-36927 GCA_048387515.1 Collinsella sp. | reverse complement strand
CCTCCGAGGTCGTCGTGGGCGACAGGAACATGGGTGGCCCGCCGCAGTACTCGGCGAGCCCCGAGCGCGAGCGCGACCAGTTCCACTTCGTCGGCGGCGGCCTGCCCATGGGGTTCGAGAGCGGCAACCTCTCGATGAAGGAGTCGATGGAGTTCACGATCGAGGAGGACGACTACCTGCGCGTCCGCGGCCTGTTCGGCCGCTACGGAAGCGCCTGGGTGCGACCCCATCTGGGCGACCGCGGCTTCGCCGCCGTCACGGGGACGCTCACCAGGTGCGCGCCCGAGGACTACAGGGTGTCCGTATCGACGAAGAGGGAGCGATGGAGGGAGCCCAACGGTGTCGGATGATATCTGGCTCGCGTCGTTCAGGACCTCCTACCGGTACGCCCGCGTTTCGCGGCCGACCGGCCTGGAGACCGGCGCCATCGAGTGCTTCACCGGCGGGAGCATCAGCCGCAACCAGGACACGGACACCTATGAGTCCGCATCACTGGACTACGTCGGCAGGCTCGACATGGGCAACGACTTCGTGCGTATCTACCTCGACGCGGAGGACCCGATCTCGGGCGCGTCGCGCACCGTGTGCCTGGGGACCTTCGAGTGCTCGACGCCGTCCCGCACGGTGAGCGGCGAGGTGGCGACCGGCACCGCGACGCTCTACGGCAGACTCCACGACCTCGCGAAGGACGACTTCGACGAGCCGTACACCGTGCCGGCGGGCGCAAACGCGGTCTCCGCGGCCAAGGCGATCGCGGAGGGGTGCGGGCTCGAGGTGGTCGCGGAGCCGAGCGACTACACGCTGTCGACGGCATGGGTCTTCGGGATCGCCGCCACGGCGGACACGCCGGACAACAAGCTGGGCGCGGTCAACAGGCTGCTCTCGGCCGCAGGATTCAGGAGCGCGTCGACCGACGCCTACGGGCGCGTGCTGTTCAGGCGTTACCTGGAGCCGGCGGCGAGGCCGATCGACCACACCTTCTCAGAGGGCGAGGACTGCCGGGTGCTTCCCGACCTCACCGACGAGCAGGACGACTTCGACGCGGTGAACGTGGTGCACGTCGACTTCGCTACCCAGGGCGAGAGCGTCAGGGGAACGGCCTCGGACGACAGCCCGCAGAGCGAGTGGTCGACCGTCTCCACGGGCCGGCGCATCGTGAAGCGGTACCAGTACAGCGACCTCCCGTCAGGGGAGAGCGTCATCGCCGGCGGCTTCTACCCGCTCGCCGGAGACGGCACCCACGACAGCGCGACCTTCAGGTCCAGCGGCGGCGGGGGGACCATCGAGACCGTCGGCGTCTCCGGGTGCCCGATCGGCGGCATCAGCCAGGCGATCCGCATCACGAAGGGGTCGGGCTCCGGTGAGATCGGCATCGCCCAGGACAAGATATCCCTCAAGAAGGGCCAGCCGTACACCGAGTCCGTCTACCTCTACGCGTCGCAGAGGGTGCAGGTGAGGGTCCAGCCAATCTGGCGCGAGGACGACGGGGGAGAGACCGCGACGGTCGCCATCGGGCCGGGCTGGACGAGGCTGTCGCTCACGGCCACCCCGGCCAAGTCCGAGGAATACAGCGCGGGCTACATCTACCTTGCCGCTAGCGCGCCGACCGGATCGTACATCGACGTAGCGCAGGTCAAGGTCGAGGAGGGCGTTGTGGCAACGCAGTTCGCGGTCGAGGCTGCGAACGAGAAAGCGGCGAGCCTGCTCGCCACCGAGTGCTCGGTCATCCGCCGCCCGACCATCACGGCGATCTTCAACCCGTCGGCGGACGTCTACTCGGCGTGCGCCATCAGGCTGCCGTCTGTCGGGATCGAGCTCGCCCGCGCCTGCATCCGGAAGATGGACCTCGAGCTCTCGATGGGATGCCCCATGAGGATCGAGCTCCGCATGTACATGAGGGGTGATGCCTCGTGAGCGTCATGCCGTCCCTGGCCGCGGACCTCGCCGATATCGTCGCCCGCTCATCGGCGCCCGGCGTCTCGATCGCCTACGGCACCGTCGTCGCGGCGGACTCCAGGACCGTCGACGTGCGCATCGGGGGCTCGGTTGTCGCCGGCATCTGCATGACGACGTCCTGCCGGGGCGCGGCGCCCGGTCAGCGCGCCATCCTCATCGGGTCGCCTCCGCTCTGGACGGCGATCGGGATCATCGCTTGATTATCGTGCGGGCGCAGGCCCGCGGAAGGGAATCCGCATGGCCAACAACAGCGACGGGTCCGCCGTCTACGAGGTGAAGATCGGGGAGGACGACTATATCGACGGCCTCGACGTGACGGAGAGCGACGGTAGCATCACCACCTACCTGTTCCGCCCGGCAAACTACGACGAAGTCGAGGCGGCGCGAAAGAGGGCCGAGAGCGCCGCGTCGCTGGCGAGCAGCGCCGCAGGCACCGCAAAGACCCAGGCATATGACGCCAACGTCGCCGCCGGAGCTGCCAGAACGGCCGCCGCGAAGTGCTCGACTGCCACCGAGAACGCCAACGCCGCCGTTCAGAAGGCGAATGCCGCGAACGATGCCGCAAGCGCCTCGACTGCGCTGGCGAGCAATGCGGCCGCCGCGGCCAACGGCGCGGCGTCTCATGCCGAGGCCGCCGCGAACCAGGCGCTGCAGATCGCGAACTCGGTGGCGCAGGGCGCCGGCGGCGAATCCGATATCGCGGAGCTGCGCCGTCAGAACGGCCAGCTCGCGACGATGCTCGCCGACGCGACGGGGAAGTTCATCTACATGGACGGGACCGTCTACTGCCCGGCATCCAAGGCGTCGGTGTCCGGCGACACGGTGTCGTTCGGCGGCACGTGCTCGGTCTCGGGCAGCACGGTAACCCTTGCCTAAGGAGGATAAATGGCAAATGCAAAGACACTGGTCGTCGGCGGCCAGTCGCTCAACGTCATCGACGATACCGCGCGCAGCAACGCGCAGACGGCGCTCAACAACGCCGAGTACAACCGCCAGGGCCAAATCGGCAAGTACGGCGGGCAGAACATCGCCACCATCCTGGCGGGAGAGATCGGCAGCGGCAGTGTGTACGACGCGCTGCACAAGCGAGCGGCGGCCGGCAACTTCGCGGGCCTTCGCGTCGGGGACTACATCGACGTGCCTCTCGTGAGCGCGTCCGCCGTCACCACCCAGCAATCTGCGCGGTTCCTGCTTGCCCACATCGACCCGTACCTCTACTGCGGCGACAACAGCAAGGGCCACCATATCGCGTTCGTGGCGTCCGCCCCCGTGGCCGTGGCAAAATCCGTGACAGGCGTGGCAAACGACAGCTTCCTAATGTGGAACACCACCAACACGAACCAGGGCACCGCCGACCAGAAATGCCCCTACCCCAACAGCAACCTCAAGGCGTGGGAGACGGCCTTCGAGGCGTGCCTGCCCGAGGGGCTGACCAAGTACCTGCTGACCCAGCGCGTCCTGCTGGAGGAGCGTTACAGCGCAAGCGGCGCGCTCAACGACTCCAACTCGTGGAGCTGGCAGGATATCGGCAAGGTGTTCTCGCTGTCGGAGATGGAGGTGTACGGCTGCCCCGTGTGGGGGACGAAGGGCTACAGCGTCGGCTTCGACTGCCAGTGGGACCTGTTCCGCGACACCGCTCACCGAGTCAACGGAAATCGGTACCGCTGGTGGCTGCGTTCCGTCATGGGTGGCTCGTCGTCCGACGTGTGCTACGTCAGCAACGGCGGCGATGCCGGCTACAACTCCGCGACGAACGTCTGGGTTCGCCCCCGCCCCGGCTTCCTCGTCGGCTAGCCAGCCGAGTGCTCTATACTCTGCTTCTAGGCGACCGCCTTGCGCGGTCGCCTCCTGCCCGCGAAGCGGGCCGGGTTTTTCGCCAGTTTCCCCAGGAGGTGCACGTGAGCGGCGTCTACCAGCGCAACCGCGAGGTTTCCGAGTACAAGTTCTTCACGCAGGCCATCGCCATCCGCGTGGAGGTCAACAAGCTGATGGCGTCCTCCTCGGTAGTGCCCAAGGCCTACAGGCTGCTGAACGCGGTGCCGACCGTGGAGACGGCGCGCGGCATCGTGTACAACGTCAACCGCGCCGACTGCTTCTACCCCAACACCTCGTTCAACGCGCTGGAGAGGAAACGCTACCTGACGCCGGCCATAGCGGACTGCGAGCAGCTTATGCTGGACATGCAGTGCCTCACGGACATCGGCCTGCCCGTGAACGCCAACCGCTTCGAGGCGCTGGCGGGCATGGTCGAGGAGGAGATCAAGCTGCTCAAGGGCGCGCGCAAGAACGTGCGCGTCACCGGCAAGAAGACGACCGACGAGCGCATAGCCGAGGCCGAGGCCGAGCTAGAGCGCCTGCGTTCGCTATAATGGACGGCGGTCCCGCCTTGTATATCGGTACAACTGGTGGCTGCGTTCCGTCATGGGTGGCTCGTCGTCCAACGTGTGCTACGTCAACAACAACGGCAATGCCAACTACAACTCCGCGACGAACGTCTGGGTTCGCCCCCGCCCCGGATTCCCTTATTGCCAGACCGAGTAGGCCCCAGAGCCGAAAGCAGAGCGCGAAGAGGAAGGAAGGCGCGACCGTCGGGCATGCGCCCGTAAATACGCACCCCGCGAGGGTGGCCGGACGCTGCTTGCATGGCGCGGCGCTCCGTGGCTTCGCCGCGTTTCATGGCCATACCTCAAGCGGCTGCCAGAGCCACACTGAGAGCCGTGCGGGGTGCCTTCGATGAACTCCGAGGAAAGAAGGGCCGCGCGCCGCAAGCGCCGCGAGGAGAGGCGCGTCAAGGCCAAGGCCGAGCGCGTGAAGCCGTGCACCCTTGAGGCCGTGGCCGACCTCAACAGCCTTTGCAAGGCCTCCAAGCAGGCGGCGGGCGGCGTGATGTGGAAGTCCTCCACGCAGCGTTATATGAAGAACTATCTGCGAAACGCGGTCAAATCGAGGAACGACCTTCTGGAGGGCCGCGACATATGCCGGGGCTTCATCCGCTTCGACCTGTGGGAGCGCGGCAAGCTGCGCCACATCAGCGCCGTGCACTTCCCAGAGCGAGTGATTCAGAAGTCGCTTTCTCAGAACGCCCTCGTGCCCGCGATAGTCCCGACACTCATAACGGCCAACTCCGCCGACATCAAGGGGCGCGGCACCGACTACGCCCTGAAGCTGCTCAAGCGCCACCTGGCCGACCACTGGCGGCGGCACAGGCGCGAGGGATACATCCTTTTGGGCGACTTCTCAGATTACTTCGCCCGCATAGCCCACGAACCCGTCAAGCGGCAGGTGGCCGACGCACTGCTCGATCCGCGCGTGGTCGCCCTCGAGCACCGCCTGATAGACGCACAGGGCGAGGTGGGCCTGGGTCTGGGCAGCGAGCCGAACCAGATATGCGCGGTGGCCCACCCCAACCGCATCGACCTCTACGTGACCGAGATGCTGCGCCCTGAGGCCTACGGGCGCTATATGGACGACTTCTACCTGATCCACGAGAGCAAGGAGTACCTGCAGGTGTGCCTGCTGCTGATAGGGCGCAAGTGCGCCGAGCTGGGCATAGAGCTGAACCCGCGCAAGACCCGCGTGGTGAAGCTCACGCGCGGCTTCACGTGGCTGAAGAAGCGCATCTTCTACACGGAGACGGGCCGCATAGTCGTGAAGCCGTGCCGCGACTCCATCACGCGCGAGCGCCGCAAGCTGAAGAAGATGGCCCGCATGGTCGCCGATGGCGTCATGACCCCCGAGCAGGTTGAGCGGAGCTACCAGAGCTGGCGCGGCGGCATGAAGCGGCTGGACGCGCACCGCAGCGTTTTGGCCATGGACGCGCTGTACCACAGCCTGTTCGAAAATCTCGCGCGGGAGGGGGGGTGCTCAATGCAGGCCAACCCGAGGGACGATTCAAGCGGAGGCAAGCCCTCGCAATAGCGGAGAACCGGCAACTCAAAGCAGCGGCCTAAGCGAAGCGGCCGCGAAATAACAGAAGCATCGAAGGCGTGCCGCGGCGCGCCTTCTTTCTTTGCGCCCATCGAAGCGGCCCGGCAATCTCACGGCGCCAATACGATGGCGACACATTCCCCGACAAGAGAGGAGTCCGCATGGACACTGAGGAAGACATGCCGCGCCCCAACGAGCTTCAAGACGGCACCATGGCCGAGGTCAACGCCCTGCGCGATCTGCTGTCGCAGATCGGCGACCCCGACGCGGCGCACGACGCGGGCGTTATCGACGATGACGAGTACGTTGAGCGGAAGGCGCGAAAGCTCGCCTACACCGCGGCCGTCGCCGCCTACGGAAAGGGTGAGGCCCCGGACGTGGACAAGCTGCTTGAGCAGATGCGCGAGAAGGTCGACGAGCCCAGCCAAACCGAGACCAACACGGCAAACATCGACTACCTGATGATGACGGTCGGGGGTGAACAGTAATGGCGGGACGCGTCAAGGCTGCAACCACGGCGGCGCACTCGAAGAACTATGACAAGGTGAGGCGCTACTACGAGCGCGGCCTCTGGACCAAGGCCATGGTGCATCGAGCCGTGGCCTGCAAGTGGATCACATGCGACGAATATGAGGAGATCGTCGGAGAAGAGTACGCGGAGGAGGTTTAGGGTGCCGGCGCTGAGCATCGGGGAGGCAACGTCGGTCCTCTCGGCCGCCGTTGTGATTGTCACGTTCTTCATCGGGCGCGTCTCCGTATCCAAAACATCGTCTGCCAAGGAGCAGCGGACCGAAGACAAGCTCGACAGCCTTTGCGGCGACACGAGCGAGATCAAGGATGGCGTCATGGAGATCAACCGCAAGCTCGACGACCACGGCGAGCGCCTCACGAAGGTCGAGCAACAGGTCATCACCTTGTTCAACCGGCTCGACCGCGTCGAGAAGAATTACGACCTGCATCACGGTATCGGCGGGTCAGATTAGGAGCTGAAAAATGAAAATCAACTGGGCCCTTCGCTTCAAGAATAAGCAGACGCTCGCGGCATTGGCCGCCGCCGTAATCAGCGCAGCCTATCAGGTGCTCGGAATCCTCGGAGTCGTGGCGCCTATCTCCCAGGGGTCGCTCATCCAGCTCGTCGGAATCATCCTGACCGTTCTCGCCGGCTTCGGCGTGATCGTCGATCCGACCACCAAGGGCGCGTCGGACTCGAAGCGTGCCATGTCGTACAGCGAGCCCCATGCCGCATATGACGCCAAGGCGGTTGAGTAGGCCATGGCCATCACACAGCGCGAGGCCTTCGCGCAGGTCATGGAACACCTCGTCTCCCATGATGGGGGCGGCGGTCACGGATACTCGCAGGCCAACCGCATGGGGGACGGAACGACCGAGACGATTTGTCTGTCCGACGGCACCACCGTCACTATTGCCGGTGGCGATCGCGACTGTTCCTCGGCCGTAGTGACCGCCCTCCGCGCGGTCGGCGTCAATACCTTCGGAGCCTCGTATACCGGAAACATGCGGGAGCAGCTGCTCAAGACGGGCCTTTTCGGCTGGCGTAAGATGGGCGTCAAGTCCGCCCAGCGTGGAGACATCTACCTCAACGAGAAGTGCCACACCGCCGTGTGCGTCTCTCCCTATGGATCCGCTCGCGGCGACCTCTTGGCCCAATTCTCCATTTCTGAAAAGGGGACCGTCACCGGCACCAAGGGCGACCAGACCGGGCGCGAGTCCAACATCAAGGCGTACTACAGCTACCCATGGGACGGCACGCTCTACTGGCTTGGCGACGGCAAGACACTGAATGGGTCAAATACGGAAGTCGCGGACAATACGGTCCCGAGCCTCGGAGACACGCGATATTTCGGCCCGAAGATGGCCAAGGAGCTGCAATGCCAGCTCGGCACGACTGCCGATGGCGTGATCTCCGGTCAATGGCCGGCGAATGAGCGATACCTTTGGGCATGCGACCGCGGCGTAATCGAGTACGTCAAGGGCGGGGTTGGCTCGAATGCCGTCCGCGCCCTGCAGGACAAGGTCGGATGCAAAGTCTATCCCGTGGTCGGCGGTGTTCAGGCGCGACAGATGGGTTCGGGAACGGTCTTCAAACACCAGCAGTGGCTCATCGCTCAAGGTATCTCGTGCGGATCATCGGGTGCGGACGGATACCAGGGCCGCGACACCAACGTCGCCATCGGCCAAGCGCTCGTCAAGCAACTCTATCGATAGGTGTGCATATGAATCCATTTGATATCTGTTTTATTGTCGGCGCTGCTGCAGGACTGCTGACCGGTCTTCTCGGATGGGCAATCGTGCGCGTCGGCAGCCAAAAAGACTTTAGAAATTGATAGATGCAGCCCCTCCCCGGCATGAACTGCCGGGGAGGGGCTTTATGCATTGCCAGATATCCGTCAATATCCGTTCTGCAATGCAGTTTCAGTGCGGTGAGAGCGTGTGGAAACATAACTACCTGCGATTTTGCTGCTACAAGGCACTCCATAACATCACGTTCAAGACTCTTAATCCCAAGGTCCAGGGTTCGACCCCCTGACGGCCCACCCAAAGATTGTTAAAGCGACCGGCCCAGGCTGGTCGCTTTTTTGTTGACCTCGCATGGGATCGAACCCGTCGGGGCGCGGAGCTGAGGAAATGCGTAAGCATTTGCCAACGCAGCGCGCAAGGCGCCTTGGCGCCGCAGCGGTCGCCTGCGCAGCAGGCTGACCCCCTGAGGGCCCGCCAAAGCAAGTTAAGACGGTCAACGAAAGTTGGCCGTCTTTTTTGCTGACCTCGCATGGGGTCGAACCCGTCGGTGCACAGCTGCTTTCACAGATCGAGCCTACCCTGGGGATCGGTAAAACCGTCAGTACCCTCCTTGAGTTTCTTCTCGTCTGCCTTCACACGACGCTCGAGCTTTTTTGTATCCTCGGCAGGCGGTAGGTTCTCGGGGACAATTCCGCGGTCGATGAGGCTGCCACGCACGCTTGTGTTGTTCTCGACGTGCTCTTGCTTGATCTGGTCCAGACCGTACAGGTCGTGTACCTCGGCGTTGAAGGCCGTCATCGAGTTCGTAAGGTCCTTTGCTTTGATGAGGACATCGGCTAACCTGTCCGCCAATGCCGCGCTCTTGGGTACGCCGAGCTGCTGCTTCATTTCCGCCGTGCTTCTGCCGCCGAATAACGCTTCATCGCCCTTCGACTTGATGATCGCGAATCCTTTGGAGTCAACGCCGCGTTTGAACGCAATACCCGAGAGCTGTTTCTTTGAATCGGATAGCGAGTGGCGCGCCTGCAAGCGCTGAATCTCTGCGAAGCGCTGCTCTATGAGCTCTTGGCGGCGCGTCTGGACGGCAAAGTATGCCTGCGCGAGCGCGATCTCCGGCTTGTTTGGATCTCCGTTTTGGGCGATTAAATAGCATGCGTAGCGCGTAAGTTTGTAGTCTTTAACCGCGCGAGCGGCGACACCGGCAGTTACCATTTTCGTGGTGTCACGAAAATGGGAATCAACTGGAGTTTTGTTTGTTTCGCACGAGACTTTTGCCCTCTTAACAACTTCGGCGAAGTTCTCCCATCGAGTGTACCCCATGGGTTCCATTAAATCGCGTGCGAGCCAATATTCAACGCCGTCTTCCACATTGGCGTAGCTATCAAGTTCGACACGCCACTTCTCGATATCTCTACTGTCCATATCTCCTCCTCGCTGGTCTATTGTCTATGCGGGCTTTGCCCACTCTGTATTCAGAATAAGGATACGCTGCCGTGCGGACACGAATGGGCCCGTGCTGCTTCGAGCTCACGGGGCCCATGGATATCGATTGGTTGTGTTCTGCTTTAGATAGGTGTCCGGTTTAATCCGCTCGATAGTGCGACCCGAGACTTTCAGTTCGCTTGCGCATGGCTTTGACCATTTCCTGTGCTAGTCGAATCTGCGACTGTAGGCGGGCGAGGGCTGCGATCTCGCTGTCATCGGTATGCGGCTTGCTCAGCGCCATGGCCTTGTCTTGCAGGCTTTCAAGCTGTTGCAGGGCCTCGGATAGGCCTGTTTCGGTCCTGTTGATCATGCAAAAGGTGCTCATCGTGTGCCTAAGGCTGTGTGTCAGGCGTTCGGCATCTGTTGTGGCAATGCCGTACTGGGGGAGGGTGATATCCGCCTTCAGGGCCGCCTCAGGCTCTTTCTGCGCTGTGAGGGCTGCCGATGCGCCCGCGATACGTCCGAATACGATGCCGTTGGCGCTTGACAAGCCACCAATGCGGTCGGCGCCGTGCATGCCGCCTGTCGCCTCGCCGCAAGCGTAGAGGCCCTCAACGCCCGTGTGCGCGGTCTTATCGATCTTGATGCCGCCGTTAGCGGCGTGGGCATACATCGCAACGCGCATCTCGTCAGTCGGGGCGATGCCGTGCTCGTCTTGCAGCCAGGTGGCAAAGGTCTGCACAAACTCTGGGACATCCTCGCGGGGGAACTCGTAGTGGAGTGCCAGGCCTTCGACACCTGCCTGATCGATGACGAGATCGATAGCGCGGGAGGCCAAGCGTGACGTGAAGGGACCATATCCAGAGCGCTGCTCGAGCAGGTCGTCCAGCTTGTCGTCGGCAATATCTGCCGGCTTGTCTACATGTACGTAGCGCCAGGTCTTCTCGTTAAAGACAAGGTTGCGCTTGGGCTCGATGAAGCCGGGCATCATCTGCATGAACTCTATATTAGTAAGCGATGCGCCGTGCGCCAGTGCGATGGCCTGTGATGAGCTGAGCACGTCGGCGGAAGTGAGGCTTCGCTCGAACAGGCCACCCGTGCCACCGGCTGCGATGATCGTGGCTTTGGTAGCAAAGGGCACGATTCGATCTTCGGTGAGGTTGTAGAGCGCGGTTCCGGTGATTCTGCCGTTCGTGTCCTCAACAAGGTCGATAAGCTCATGGCGGGGGAGCAGGCGAATGCCGAGCGACTCGATCCGGGCTGTCAGAGCGTCCTCAAGGGGCTTGCGGGTGAGGCCGCGCCACATGCGCGTTTTGTGGTCAAAGCAGGGGATAAACTGCTTTTGCTGAGCGCTCTCAGCGTTTTGCGGACGCTTGAGCTCAACGCCCAGGTCTTGCTCGAGCCATTCAATTGCCTGGGGAATGCCGTGGACAAACGTCTGGACAAGCTCGGGGTCGGCGACACCGCCGCCGACGGTCTGGATGGTGTCGATGAGGTCTTGTTCGTCGTCTTCGTTAACGGGTCCGATAAGCCCTAGGCCCCAGGTTCCAGGGAAGAAGCTCGATCCACTCATGGTCTTGCCGGCGCTTGCCACAGCGACGGTTGCGCCCGTGCGTGCCGCTTCGATGGCGGCACAAAGGCCCGCAATGCCAGATCCAATTACCAGTACATCAGTCGATTCCATCGGATTCCTTTCTCGTCCGGCGCATTGTCGCACGGGTGATCGGCAATGGGGCCGCAAAGACTCGGCAAATCGGTAAAGGGCAAATATGGCAGGTGGGCGTCAGGTGGACTCGGCCACTTCGGTCGGCCCATTTGATAAGTTGCGGTGGAATACGGACTGTTTTGGCCTGTATGGATGCAATTCAGTCCGTATTTCACCACAACTGATACATCGGACCCTTTAATAAGAGTAACCAATTTGAGACGGGGCAAACAAAAAGAGCCGCTACCTCGAAAGGTAGCGGCTCCAAAGCTCAACTATATGAGCATCGCGCGGGCGCGATTAGGCCTTGAGGGCCTCCTCGACGGCGACAGCGCAGGCGACGGTGGCACCAACCATGGGGTTGTTGCCCATGCCGATGAGACCCATCATGTCGACGTGCGCAGGCACGGAGGAAGAACCGGCGAACTGGGCGTCGGAGTGCATACGGCCCATGGTGTCGGTCATGCCGTAAGAGGCAGGGCCGGCGCCCATGTTGTCCGGGTGCAGGGTGCGGCCAGTGCCGCCACCAGAAGCGACGGAGAAGTACTTCTTGCCAGCCTCGATGCGCTCCTTCTTGTAGGTGCCAGCGACGGGGTGCTGGAAGCGCGTGGGGTTGGTGGAGTTACCGGTGATCGAGATGTCGACGTTCTCGTGCCACATGATGGCAACGCCCTCGCGGACGTCGTCGGAGCCGTAGCAGTTAACGGCAGCGCGGGGACCATCGGAGTAGGGGATGGTCTCGACGACCTTGAGCTCGCCCGTGTAGTAGTCGAACTGGGTCTTCACATAGGTGAAGCCGTTGATGCGGGCGATGATCTGAGCGGCGTCCTTGCCCAGACCGTTGAGGATAACGCGCAGCGGCTTCTTGCGAGCCTTGTTGGCGTTCAGAGCCAGGCCGATAGCGCCCTCAGCGGCAGCGAAGGACTCGTGGCCGGCCAGGAAGGCGAAGCACTCGGTGTCGTCGGAGAGCAGCATAGCGCCCAGGTTGCCGTGGCCCAGACCAACCTTGCGGTCCTCGGCGACGGAGCCGGGAACGGTGAAGGCCTGGATGCCCTCGCCGATGATGGCGGCAGCCTCAGAAGCGGACTTGGCGCCACGCTTGACAGCGAGAGCGCAACCGAGGGTGTAGGCCCACTCGGCGTTCTGGAAGGCGATGGACTGGGTGTTGTTGACGATCTCACGCGGGTTGAAGCCCTTGTCGGTGCAGATCTGCAGAGCTTCCTCGAGGGAGGCGATGCCGTTGTCGGCGAGGCACTTGTTGATCTTGTCAGCGCGGCGCTCGTAACCTTCGAACGTAACAGTCATAGTTATTTCCCTCCCTTTCTACTCGTGAACCGGGAACACGCTGGCGACGGAGTGAGTCTCCTCGTCGGTGCGCGGGTCGATGTACTTGGCAGCGTTCTCCCACTGACCATAGTGGCCCATAGCGCCAGCGATGGCCTCCTCGGGGGTCTTGCCGGCCTTGACGGCGTCGGTGAACTTGCCGAGGTTCAGGAACTCGAATGCGATGATCTCGTTCTTGTCGTTGAGAGCCATGCGGGTGACGTAGCCCTGAGCGAGCTCGAGGTAACGAGCGCCCTTGGCCTTGGTGCCGAACATGGTGCCGACCTGAGAGCGAAGGCCCTTGCCGAGGTCGTCGAGGGAGGCGCCCACGGGCAGGCCGCCCTCGGAGAACGCGGTCTGGCTGCGGCCGTAAACGATTTGCAGGAAGATCTCGCGCATAGCAACGTTGATAGCGTCGCAGACGAGGTCGGTGTTGAGGGCCTCGAGGATGGTCTTACCGGGAAGGATCTCGGAAGCCATGGCGGCAGAGTGGGTCATGCCCGAGCAGCCGATGGTCTCAACGAGGGCCTCCTCGATGATGCCGTCCTTGACGTTCAGCGTGAGCTTGCAGGCGCCCTGCTGAGGTGCGCACCAACCCACACCGTGCGTAAGACCGGAGATGTCGGAAATCTCCTTAGCCTGGACCCACTTGCCCTCCTCGGGGATGGGTGCGGGGCCGTGGTATGCACCCTTGGCAACGGGGCACATGTTCTCCACTTCCTGTGAGTACTGCATGCCTCTCCTCTCTATCGTGTTGGCGTCCCGTCTGGGGGTCGTGGCTGGCGATTGCCGGGCGACCCTTCGAAAGGGACATGACATGCAGCCCCTATAATACCGCGAAATGCACGGAATATTCGGCGAACGGCTCAGTTTTCGTAGCGAGAAGTCCGGAAGTTTTAATTGAAACGGTTTAACGCTATGTTCTGTGGTCGCGAACTTCCGTAGAGGGGGTCCGTCTTTGGCAAGCTTTTGGTCAGCTCTTGTAAGCGTTGCAGGGGTTGACCTGTTGCAACGGTGCCGTTCGCCGCCTGATTACTGCCTTTGGCCGCGCGAGTGTATTGTTTTGCGTGAATGTTTTGATGGCACGCTTCAATCGTGCTGTATTGGATGGCAAGCAGATCCCGGTGAAGGGAGCGCCATGCAGCGCGTTTGGAGAACGGTTACCGGCTTTTACCATGTCTGTGCCCGTGGTACGGGCAAGCGGCTCATCTTTGAGGGCGATGACGACCGGTGGGAGTTTTTGGAGCTGATGCGCGAGTGCTGTCGCGAGGAGGGCGTGACGGTTATCGCCTGGTGCCTTATGGGCAATCACGTGCATTTGGTGCTTGCAGATTACGAGGACAGGATGAGCGCGGCAATGCACCGGCTGCTTTTGACGTACGCGCGGCGGTTCAATAAGCGCACGGGGCGCACAGGCCATCTGTTCCAAAACCGTTTTGACCGGCGCTCGCTCGATACCGACTGGCAGGTGATGGAGGCTATTCGCTCTGTACACGCCGATCCGCAGGAGGTGGGCGTTAGCCTAATCGAGCGTTATCCCTGGAGCAGCTTTCCGGAACATCTACGCGCTTACGACGGTGATGTGGCCGATGCCGCGAGGGGATTTTCTGATCCTTCTTGTGTGCTTGAGCTTTTTGGCTCTGCCGAGGGCTTTATTGCCTATTCGCTTTCGACGCCCGACGGCAGTGAGCCAGCGCTGTGCGATATGAAAGAGACGGAGTGGGAACGCCACGCCTTTGCCGACAAGATGGCGAAGAGCCTCGGGGTTCCGCTCAACGAACTCAAGACCGTTGCGCCCTCGCGGCGAGACAGAATCATTTTCGCTCTGCACGATGGCGGCTACACGGTGCGCGAGGTCGAACGGTATACGGGAATCAGCAAGAGTACCGTATCTCGTATCGTGCGCGCTTATGCGCGGGTGAAGGCACAGGCTGAGCTCTCGGAATAGAAAATGGCCGAACCACTCTTGTCAAGCGATTCGGCCAACAAAAATCTTAAGATTTGGGACAAGTTCTACTGATTATTTTGTCCCGTGAGCATGCCGTCGAGGGTGCGCCAGGCGAGCTCGGCGCATTTGACGCGGGCGGGCATGTGCGAGATGTCCTGGAGCTGGGCGGCTTCGTCCAGGTCTTCCAGGTCCTCCTCGGAGAGCTGCTCGCCGCGGATCATGGCAAGGAAGAGCTCTGCTAGGCGGCGAGCTTCCTCGACGGTCTCGCCGGTGATGAGGTCGGCCATGATGTCGGCGCTGGCCTGACTGATGGCGCAGCCGTGGCCGGTAAAGGAGGCCTCCTCGATCACGCCGTTCTCGACGCGCAGCTGCAAGGTGAGCTCGTCGCCGCAGCTGGGGTTGATGCCGTCGTGCTCGTGCGTGGGAGCATCCATCTCATACTTATAGTCGGGGTGCGAGTTGTGCTCCATAAATGTGGTGGAGGTGTACAGATTACCCATTGAACGTGCTCCAAACGTGATGCAGGCCGGCGATGAACTTGTCGATGTCGGCCTTGTCGTTGTAGAAGGCCACGCTGGCGCGGCAGCAGGCAAGGTTCTCGACGCCCAGCCAGGTGAACAGCGGCTGCGCGCAGTGGTGGCCGGCGCGTATGCAGACGCCGTCCATGTCCATGATGCTCGCGACGTCGTGCGGGTGGATGCCCTTGACGTTAAAGCTCACAACGCCGTGGTGGTTGTCCCAATAGATGGAGCCGATGATCTGGACAAAGTCGAGCTGCATGAGCTCGCCCATCAGATAGTGGACGAGTGCCTGCTCGCGGGCCTGGATGTTCTCGTAACCCACGGTGTTGACCAGGTAGTCGAGTGCCGCACCCGTGGCGAAGATGCCGGCGGCGTCCTGCGTGCCGGCCTCGAATTTCTCGGGAACGGGCGCCCAGACGGCGTCCTGCTCGGTGACCGAATCGATCATCTCACCGCCGGTAAGCACTGGCGGCATGGCGTTGAGCAGGTCCATCTTGCCCCACAGCACGCCGATGCCCATGGGGCCCATGGCCTTGTGCGCGCTAAAGGCAAAGAAGTCGGCGCCCAGGTCGGCCACATCGACCGGCATGTGCGGCAGCGACTGCGCGCCGTCGACGACCAGATAGCCGCCGTACTTGTGCACGAGCTTGCCGAGGTTCTTGACCGGGTTCTCGACTCCTAGCACGTTGGAGACCTGACCCACGGCCAGGATCTTGGTCTTGGGTCCCACCTTGGCCAGAACCTCCTCGGTGGTGAGCTGGCCGGTCTTGGTGGGATAGAGGTAGACGAGCTTGGCGCCGGTCTCGCGGCAGACCTGCTGCCACGGAATCAGGTTGGAGTGGTGCTCCATGATGGTGATGACGACCTCGTCACCGGGCTCGAGCACCGTGGGTGCAAAGCTCTTGGCGACCAGGTTGAGCGACTCGCTCGTGTTGCGGGTGAAGACGACCTCGTTGGCCTGTGAGGCACCGATGAGGTCGGCGATCTGCTGGCGGACTTTCGCGATGGCGTCGGTGGCCTCGACGGACAGCGAGTACAGGCCACGCAGGGGGTTGGCGTTCATGCGCTGATAGAAGTCGCGCTCGGCGTCGAGCACGCAGGCAGGGCGCTGCGCGGTGGCGGCACTATCGAGGAAGGCGATCTCGGGGTGTTGCTGGAACAGCGGGAACTGTGCCTTGTAGGGATTGGTCTCGATGTCGACGGTAGGCCAGCCGCGCGAGGCCTCGTCGCTGGCGTCGAGCTCCATAGGCTCCGGTGCGGTACAGGTATCGCATTTAACGTGCTCGGTGTCGATCATGCGAGCTCCTCTTCAAAGTTGTCGATCAGGTTGTTGCCCAGGCGGACGACGGCGGCGCGGGTGCGCTCGTCGGTGGCGGAAAGCGCGGCGTCCTCCAGCTTGGCACGGACGAACAGGTCCTCGGCGGCGTTTTGGTCAAGGCCGCGGCAGGCGAGGTAGAACAGCTGCTCGTCGCGGACGTGGCCGATGGTGGCTCCGTGGTTGCCGGCGACGTCGTCCTCGTCGCACAGGATGACGGGGACGGTCTTGTTGTCGACCCCCTTGTTGGCCAAAAGCACCGTCTCGCGCTCGGTGCCGGTTGCACCCTTGCAGCCGTGCACGAGGTCGATGGTGCCGCGGTAGACCTTCTTGGACGTGCCGGTCAGCACGCCGTTGGCGTCGATCTCGCACTCGGTCTTGCGACCGCGGTGGCGCAGCTCGTAGTTAAAGTCGCGCACCTGCTCTCGGGCGCCCAGGTAGTCAGTATCGATGGTGACCTTGGCGGTATCGCCCAACAGGTCGCCGGCGAGGCCGGTGGCGCTGGCACCGGCACCCAGGACGGTGTGCTGCACGTTGACGCGCGCGCCCTCGTCCAGGAACAGGCCGGTGTCGTCGAGCGCGATCCAGCTATCGTCGAGCGTCTGCGTGCAGGTCACGTTGACGGTGGCGTACTCGTGGGCGCACACGCGTAGCACGGAGCCCACGACACCCTCGCCGGTAACGGGGGAGTCTAGGGCAATATGTAGATCGAGCGTCGACTGGGGACGGGCGACGACGTCGATGGCGGCGATGGCCGCGGCGGCATCGACAGCGCTCACGCGCACGGTAACCGTGGCGTGCTTGTATGCGGGCACATCGATGACGATGCGCTTGGTAGCGTGGTCGGCCAGGTAGGTGTAGGCAGCCTCGCCCATGCCAGTCTCGAAGGCCTCGGCAGGGGAGAGCTCCTCCTCGAGCTTGATGGCGCCGGCCTGGTAGACGGAGGTCGCAGGCACGTCGAGCTCGGTCTCGGGCGTGATACGGGCGCGGTCGGCGGCATCGCCGGGGGCGGAGGCGCGGCGCTCGGGGAAACGCTCGGCCATAGCGTCCATGGCGGCTTCAAACGCGTCTGCCACGCCGGTAAACTGCTCGTCCAAGCCCTCGACCTCAACGGCCTCGGTGGGAGCGGCGGCAAGCTCGTCAGAGAGCTCGAGCTTGGTCTGGTTCATCTTGAGCCAACCCCAAGTGGCAGCCGGCATCGCATTAACCTGCTCAAGGATGGTAGCAGCGGTGTTGGTGGTCTGTTTCATTATCCGATCGCTCCTTCCATCTCGAGCTTGATCAGGTTGTTCATCTCGACGGCGTACTCCAGCGGCAGCTCCTTGGAGACCGGGTTGGCAAAGCCGTTGACGATCATGGTACGGGCCTCTTCCTCCGAGATACCGCGGCTCATCAGGTAGAACACCTTATCGTCGCCGATGCGGCCGATGGTGGCCTCGTGGCCGATGTCGACGTTCTTGGCGCGGATGTCCATGGCGGGGATGGTGTCGGAGCGGCTCTGGTCGTCGAGCATGAGCGACTGGCAGCTCACGGTTGCCTTGGAGCCCTCGGCCTTAGGCGTGGCCACGATGGAGCTGCGGAACGTCTGGATGCCGCCGCTCTTGGAGATGCCCTTGGTCTCGACGGTTGCCGAGGTATCGGGCGCGTTGAGCACGACCTTGCAGCCGGTGTCGAGGTTCTGACCGGCGCCGGCAAAGGTGATGCCGGTAAAGCTCGAGCGGGCGCGGCGGCCGTTGAGCACGCTCATGGGGTAGAGGTAGCCCACGTGGCTGCCGAAGGAGCCGCTGATCCACTCGATGTCGCCGTCCTCGTCCACGCGCGCGCGCTTGGTGTTGAGGTTGTACATGTTCTTGGACCAGTTCTCGATGGTCGAGTAGCGCAGGTGTGCGCGTTTGCCCACAAAGAGCTCCACAGCGCCGGCGTGGAGGTTGGCAACGTTGTACTTGGGCGCGGAGCAACCCTCGATAAAGTGCAGGTCGGCATCGTCCTCGACGATGATGAGCGTGTGCTCAAACTGGCCGGCACCCTTGGCGTTGAGGCGGAAGTAGCTCTGCAGCGGGAAATCGAGCTTGGTGCCCTTGGGCACGTAGACAAACGAGCCGCCGGACCATGCGGCGCCGTGCAGGGCCGCAAACTTGTGGTCGGTGGGCGGGATGAGTGTCATAAACTTCTCGTGGATGAGCGGTTCCCACTGCGGATCGTGCAGGGCTTCCTCAATACCGGAGTAGACGATGCCCATCTTGGACGCGGTGTCCTGCATGTTGTGGTAGACGAGCTCGGAGTCGTACTGCGCGCCGACACCCGCCAGGTAGCTACGCTCGGCCTCGGGGATGCCTAGGCGCTCAAAGGTGTTCTTGATGTCGTCGGGCACCGACTGCCAGTCGTGCTTTTGGTCGGTGTTGGGCTTGACGTAGGTGACGATGTTGTCCATGTCCAGGCCCTCGATGGAGGGGCCCCACGTCGGATCCGGGAAGCGGTTGAAAATCTCGAGGGACTTTAAGCGCAGGTCGAGCATCCACTGCGGCTCGTCCTTTTTGGCGCTGATCTCGCGCACGATGTCGGGCGTGATGCCGGCGTCGAGGCGCTCGAATCCCTCCTCGCCATAGGTGAAGTCGTAGAGGCTGCGGTCGATGTCCGCGACCTCGGTGCGGTTCTTGGTCATTGCGTCGCCCCTTTACGCCTGCTGCTCGGCAGCGGCGGCCTCGGCCTGGGCGCGCTGCTCGGCGGCCTCGCGCTCGAAGGTCTCAAAACCGTTCTTGTCGATCCAGGGGATGAGCGAGGCGTCGTCCTCGCGCACGATGTGGCCCTTGACCATAACGTGGACGCGGTCGACATCCAGGTGCTCCAAGATGCGCGTGTTGTGTGTGATGATGAGCATGGAGCCGTCGCAGCTCTTGCGGTAGGCGTCCATGCCGTGGCTGACGGTGGACAGGGCGTCGACGTCTAGGCCCGAGTCGGTCTCGTCGAGGATGGCGAGCTTGGGCTGCAGCAACAGGAGCTGGAGCATCTCGACCTTCTTCTTCTCGCCGCCCGAGAAGCCCACGCCCAGCTCGCGGTTGAGGTAGGCGGTATCCATGTTGAGCTCTGCCGCGAGCTCCTTGACGCGACGGCGGAACTCCTTGCCCTTCATCTCCAGGCCGGGGCGGCCGGCGATGCTGGCGCGCAAAAAGCTCGACAGCGGCACGCCCGGAATCTCGACCGGGGCCTGGAAGCTCAGGAACAGGCCGGCGCGCGAGCGCTTGTCGGTGGTGAGTTCAGTGATGTCCTGGCCGTCAAAGACGATGCGGCCGTCGTTGACCGTGTAAACGGGGTCGCCCATGACCAGGTGGCCGAGGGTGGACTTGCCGGCACCGTTGGGTCCCATCAGAACGTGGGTCTCGCCGGCGGCGACGTTGAGGTTGACGTTGTGGAGGATGGTCTTCTCGTCCACGGAGGCGGTCAGACCTTCGATGGAAAGCAGCGGATTTGCGCTCATGCTGTCCCTCTCTGTATATGGTGTACTCATAGGTGTACTAAACCCTAGGAATCTTCTCGGAATAAAGTTACTATGGGTTCGGCGTTAGTCAAGGGAAAACCCGACTAATCCACTCGACTTTTTAGATGTGGGACATAATAATCAGGCTTGTTTGCCCCGCGTGCATAAGATTTGGGACAAACAAGCCTGGTATTTTGTCTCGGCTACGATGAGAGGGTAGGTATGCTCATTTCTTCTAAGGGCCGCTATGCCCTCCGTCTGATGATCTATATCGCAGCGCTTGGTGACGCCGAGGGCAAGATTGCCCTTCGCGAGGTCGCTGACCGCGAGCATATTTCACAAAAGTATTTGGAGCAGCTGGTTCGTCCGCTCATGAAGGCGGGCCTGCTTAGGAGCGTGCGCGGTAAGGGCGGCGGCTACATGATGGCGAAGGACCCGGCCGAGGTGCGCGCCGGCGACATCCTGCGTGCCGTCGAGGGCAGCACGGCTCCGGTGGCGTGCGATGGCATCGACAACAGCTGCACCCGCAGCGATTTGTGCTCGACCGTCAAGTTCTGGCGCGGTTTGGACGACGTGATCGAAAAGTACGTCGACGGCGTGACGTTGGCCGACCTGGCCGCCGTCCCCGAAATCAACTTTGACATTAAGCTGTAGGGGTGCAAATGGCATCTCTCGACAAGGTGTACAAGCAAATCGAAGTTTTTGCTCGGGAATGTGACGCCGAGAAGGTCGTGTTGTTTGGTTCTCGTGCTCGAGGCGACAACTTGCCCAAGAGCGATATTGACATCGCCGTAGCAGGTTGCCGGGATTTCGGCCGTTTCTCATATTTGATCGAGGAACATCTTGATACTCTTTTAGATGTAGATGTCGTCAATCTCGACGAGTCCCTCTCGCAGCAATTGCTCGATGAGATTGCCAGGGATGGTGTGATTCTGTATGAAAAAATATGAGAACTTTGTTAGCGCCTTGGCGAATCTTGAGGATGCGCCCAATCAGGATCTCAACAATGATTTTGTTCAGAGTGGATTGATTAATAAGTTCAATCTTCAATTTGAACTGAGCTGGAAGCTCCTTAAGCGTCTGCTCGAGTATGAGGGCGCCACGCTTGCCGCGTCGGGGTCTCCTCGTGCCATCGTGAAGGAGTCGTACCGATTCTACGACTTTATTGATGAGGCGGCCTGGCTAGACATGCTCAGAGACCGCAATACGAACGTCCATATCTACGACAACAAGCTCGCTCAAGATTTGATTCAGCGCATCTTGAACGTCTATATCCCCGCTTTCTGTCAGTTGAGGGACGGGCTGATGGAGCGATACGGCGAGCTTCTGATGGCGCCCGACGACCAGTTTGTTTAATTCCTTAAGATTTCGCGGAGGGTTGTTGCCGTTTACCGAGGGGTTGTTGTGCAACAACGGGCGAGCTGCAATACTTATTTTTATCTTTGCAAACTGAACTTTAACTACACCAATGCAGGGAGGATCTTATGCAGCCCAAGCATTCTGCTATTGTCGCGGGCCTGACGTTGGCGCTTTCGTTTGGCGCCGTTTCCGCGCCGGCACCCGCCGCTGCCGAGGAGCCCACGCCGGGCGTTGCCTCGGATGCCACCGATATCGATAAGGGTCTCTACACCCAGCAGTCCTTCTCAGGCGTGCTGAGGTCGGTCCAGGGCGTTTCGTTTGTCAACGTGACTCCCGAGATGAAGTACTTTACCAAGTACGAGAGCCATGGTAACTACAACCAGGGCTTTTCGTACGGTGACGGCTATAACGCGTTGGGCTATTACCAGTTCGACCGCCGCTGGTCGCTCATTCCGTTTATGAAGCAGGTCTACAACTACAGCCCCGAAAAATACAGCATGCTCAAGGATGCGATTGATCGCGGCAGCGAGATTTCCAACACGAGCAATGCCATGTACGAGAACGGCCAGCTCACCGAGCTGGGCCATATCGCGCAGGATGCCTTCCAAGGTGCGTATAACACCGATCCTGTTGAGTTCTCAGCACTTCAAGATGCTTATGCGTACAACTCGTACTATGCGGTGACCGAGGCGTGGCTCAAGAGCGGCTTGGGTATTGATATTTCGGGCCGCGCCGACTGCGTCAAGGGCATGGTGTGGAGCATTACCAACATGTGCGGCACTGGTGGCTGCAGGGACTTTTTCCGCTGGGCGAATCTTTCTAATGATATGACTGACCGTGAGTTTGTGACGGCGCTCTCCAATAGCGTGGTCAACAATGTCGCCACCAAGTATTCGAGCCAGCCCCAGTATCATGAGGGCTGGAAGAACCGTTATAAGAATGAGCTGAAGGACTGCTTGGCTTATATCGCCGAGGATGAGGCTGCCGCTGCGACGCCCGTGCAGCCCGAGCCTACGCCGGCGCCCTCGCAGACACCTGATTCGAATGACGGCTCGAGTGACGATGTCAACGATGACAGGATGGATGCGCCCTCGACCGATGCTGACGGTAATGGCTCTGCTGGTGGCGCTACCAACGACGGCTCTACCTCGAACGGCTCCGATTTGAACGGCTCTGCTGCGGGCGATTCGCCTTCAAGCTCTGCCGGCAATACGGACAGCGACGCTTCTGGTTCGACCGGCGCTGACACCTCTAACTCATCTACCGGCTCGAGCGATTCGTCCGTTGACACCGGCTCTAACAACGGCTCCGGCTCTGACACGACCCCTGATTCCGATGCTTCCAAGGACGACTCGAATAAGGCGCCGGATGCTCCCGTTGCTTCGCCGGACAAGAAGCCTTCTTTCTCCGTGCAGCTTGGTTCTACGCTGGGCTCTTCGCTGATGGCTGGCGTCAATAATGGCTCGACTCAGAACAAGGACAACTCTGATCAGGTTTCCACGGAAAAGACCGAGGCCGCAAAGGGCGACTCCAAGGGCAAGGCTTCCGAGAAGAACGAATCTGATAAGGGTTCTAGCTCTGAGGAGAAGGGCGACGAGTCCGGTCAGAAGAAGGACGAGAGCAAGACCGAGGGCGAAAAGAAACAGTCCGAAGACGACGACAAGAGCGGTGCTGACAACCAGGTTCAGGAGCAAAATGACTCCAAAACGGTGACCACTACGACCACGACGACCACCACAACCAAGTCATCTGGCGGCAATATGCCCAAGACGGGCGATCTGATTGTGATGGCGAGCCTTGCCAGCGCGAGCTTGGCCACGCTGGGCGCTGCGTCTATCGTAAGTGGTAAGCATAAGCTCGATCAGCAGAAGAAAGCTTCTGGAGAGGACGACTCTGAGGAGTAGGCTCTCAGTTGCCAGATAACTAAATAGTCGGGACGGGGTCCGGTGCGAATGCATCGGGCCCCGTTTTGTTGTGCAACGATTAGTTGTGCCCCCTCACACCTCTTGTTGCTACCGTTGCCCGATATGTTTGCGCGGCGACATCGGTACGCGCGAGGCGGTCATTACAATTGGCATCGTGTTGCGATTTAGGGGGAACGTTTTGGTGTCTGAACAGGCAAATAATGGTTGTGCTGACGGCTTTGGCGTGCGTTTGATCGGCTGTGCCGACGATGCGGCTTTGCCCATTGGCATGCACGACTATGCGGAGGCTCTTGGTTGCTGCACGCTGGTCGACAAAACCATGTTTATTGCCGATGTGTTGGACTGCGACGCGTCCGTTGTGGTGTGCTGTCGACCCGAGGGTTTTGGCAAGAGCATGAACTTGTCGATGCTCAAGGCGTTTCTGGAGTGTCCCGCGGTCGGCCGCGCTGGTCAGAGTTTGTTTGCCGATGCTCAGATTTGGGATGCGGACGGAGGGCGCTATCGGGATGAGTATGCTTGCTATCCGGTGATATCGCTGGACTTTTCTGGCGCTGCGAGGCGTGGCCCCGCTGTTGCCGGCGTCGTGCGCGATGCCCTTTCGGGCGAGTGCGCTCGCTTGTTGGCGCTCTTGGAGGCTCCGGATTTAGCTCGAGATAAGGTGCGTCACGTCGAACGTGTCGCGCGTGGCGTGGCGAGCGCGGACGAGGTTGACTCGGTGCTCGGTGTGCTCATAGAGCTGCTGGAGATTGCCTGCGATGAGCAGGTTGTATTGCTCGTTGATGGGTACGATGCGGCGTGGTCTCGCCGTGCGAGCGCGAGGGACGCTTCCGACGCCGATCCGGCAGGGCTATTCGATCGCGTACTGTTCGACGCCATTGCCACTGCGCGCGATTCGTTGCGGCTGACGTGTTTGATGGGGGAGTATCCCGGCCCTGCCGAAGCGGCGCTTTCTTTGCATGGCTGCTCGTATTGTCTGACGGCGCCGCTTTCGACCTGGTGTGACCGTTGTTTCGGCTTTTCGGATGCCGAGGTCCAGGCTCTGTTGAATCATGTTGGGCGCGAGGAATACCTGGATGATGCGCGTGAATGGCTCGAGGGATATCGGTTTGGTAGGGCCTATTGCTCGAGTCCAGCGCGTGTGATCGGTTTTCTGGACCGAGGCTGCACGGCGCCCGTGCGTGCCGATCTGTATGGGTATGCGGATTGCCTGAGTAGGGTAGTTAGTGACTGGAATCTCGACCGCCTTTCGGTCTTGTTTGATTTGCTCGAGGCCCATGGATGCGTTGGGGTCCCGCTTTGTTTGGGCGCTGCGGGGCTAGGGGCCTCGCCTGATGATGGCTTGTGGACGGCACTGTATCTGTCAGGTTTCCTGACGACAGATATGACTGAGGAGCCAGAGTATGGCGATCGCCTCTGTGCTTTGCGATTGCCCAATAACGAGCTTCGTCAGGCCTTGCGTCTAGTGATTATTGAGTGGTTTGAGTGCGCTGCAGAAGACATTCGAGACGTCGATGCGTTTCGCGACGGGCTATGCCATGGGAACGAGGATACCGTGAGGCGGGCGCTAAGCCGCATCTTGGGAGATGCGGGAATCGGTGCGACCGACCCAGATACACCGCTGCCATATCACCTACTCTTGCAAGGACTCTGCTTTGGATTGCCGGGCTATGCCAATCCTGCTTCGAGGCGAAAGTGTGGCGCGGATCGCTGGGACATCCAGGTTTTTCCTACGGGCGCTGTGTTTGACATAGCCGATACGATCGGTATGCTCGATGAACGTCCGCTGGTAACGATCAACATGATGTATGACCCCGGTGTGGATGCGCTGGGCCTGGAATTGCTGGCCGTGCAGGCGCTGCTCGACATAGAGCGCGACGGTATCGACGAAATCCGTGTGCCGCGACCCGGCGTTGGCCGCATACGCTGGGGGTTTGGGTTTGATGGGCAGCGCGTGTCCGTGGTGTGCCAGCGGTTATAGGGGATGGCGAAAGCCCTTTACTACTCCGCGTCCTTCATGGGCGGCATGGGCTTCCAGTTGGGATCCTTGATGATCTTGCGGGCGTCTTTCATGCCACGGCGCAGCGCCGGAATACCGGTCTTAAAGCACTTATCGACCGCAGCCAGGCGAATGAATTCCTTGCAGAAGGTCGCGGCATTGCCCAGGCGGAACAGCATGGGGTGGTAGTCACCGTAGATCTGCATATAGCGAGCGAGGAAGCCTCGGTTGCGCATGATGTAGTAGCGGTTAGTGTCGCTCGTAGAGTTGAGCTGGCGCTTGCCGGCGATATCCCAGTTAGAGACAGCGCGGGCACGCTTGAGCACCACGTCGGCAACAACGGCGGCGGGGAAGTGCTGGCTGGCCACGTAGCCGTAGCAGGCATCGTCGCCGTAGATGAAGAATCGCGCATCCGGCAGGCCGATCTTGTCGACCACGCGGCGCGAGAACAGGCCGCCTTCAAAGCACAACTGGTTCATGGCGCGGTAGCCCTTGGGGCCCAGGTCCCACTTAGCGATGGGGTTGGGGATACCAAGCGAAAGGATGAGCTGGTACTGCCAAAAGAAGGCGCCGCCGTCAAAGTCCAGGCGCGAACCCTGGATGACATCGTAGCGGTCGGTCCACTTGGCAAGACGCTCGATGCCTTCGGGGATGACGAGCACGTCGTCGTCCATCACCCAGAACCACTGGGCGCCCAGGTCGTAGGCGCATTTGGTGCCGGCGGAGAAGCCACCTGCACCGCCGCCGTTTTCGAGCTGTGGTGCGTAGATGACGCGGTCGGTGCCGCCCTTCGCGTCGGGCTGTTCGATGTCGGTGCCCCACAGGTTGGCCAGGCGCTCGTTGAATGCGGTGCACATGGCCTCGGTCTCACGCGAATTCTCGTTATCGACGATCACGATGCGCCAGGGCGCTGCCGTAAGCTCGGTCATGGAGTCGAACAAGTTGGCCAGGAGTTCCTGGCGCTTGTACGTAACGACGACAATGGCGAGCTTATCGATGGGAGCGGGAAGGGTTGAAGGCATGGGGCAATATATCCTTTCACGCGCGGCGGGTGAGTGCAGCGCGGAAGCTATCGAATACGTCCTTGGGATTGTCCTATTGTAAAGGCTCGGCGCACCTTGGCGGCAAGCTTTGAATAAAACGCAGGAACCTGCCACGGCTGTAGCGGCTTTAGCGTCTGACGGCAGCGTGTCTATTGCCTCTTGAGCTTGCGTTCAATAAGACTTCTAGTTGCATCGATGATGAGAAGTGCCAGAGCAAAGACGATGCTAATGACGATACCCGTGACGATACATATAGCTGCCGGGCTGTTTTGGCTGATCAGTATGTTTGCGAGCAACGTATTGAAGACGGGACGCCACAGGCTACTGGTGAGCGACTGCATCACATAGAAACCAAGCGTGGCGGTCGATAAGGTGACGATGACACCTGCGGTCCGTGGATTGCCTGAGGCCCTGCGCCGGGTCGCCGCAAAGAGCAGAGAGGCGGCAGCGAGGGCAAACGAGATCAACGAGGTTGATTTGTAGGAGAGGACTGCCATCGCCGTGAGGTTGCCGGTGAAGGAGAGTGCTCCTTCCAGGATGGTGGCGAGCGCCAAAACCGTTACGAGCGAGCGCATGCCCAAGGCGCCCGCCCTGTCCGAATCCATGGCGTCGGTTACGTCGCGGAGCAGTCCGCCGATCAAAAACGCGACTACGTACGTGGTAGCGCTCATGAGCTTTTGGAGCCAAGAAAACTCGCCGGCGCTTGTCGCACTCATGGCGGCCAAATACCCGTTAACAACGAATACGAGGATTCCAACGGCGATGACCGTCGTCGTGTAGGTTTTCTGGGAGAGTCGGCTCTTGGCCAGTCCAAACCATGGCGCCATGAAAACTGTGGCGGCATAGACCCAGATAAACTCAAGCCCAAGCGTGTACCAATAGTGCGTATTGAGGGTAACATCGGGAATGGGTGAGACGACCGTGGACCACGCGAGCGCCACGAGGCAATAAAACGCAGTGGGCATAATGACCTTGCCAAGGCGCTGCGCCGTCCGTTACATTTGCGACTTCCACGTTGCTCCACCGTCCCAAGCACGCGCGGCCGAAGCGATGAGAAAATAGCCCGAGATCATAAAGAAGACCTCGTTGGCCCAGCAGCCAAGCAAGTTAATAAAACCGAGTACGCCGGAATAGGGGAACATCGCAAGTGGGGCATATTCCACGGCGCCGACGCAGACGGCTTGGAAGGTCCACTGAAAGGTGTGGAACACCGCGATGCCGGCGACCGCGACCAAACGCAGCGCTTCGGTGGGTATGTTGCGTGCGGCTTTGGGCTGCATGACGTCCTTTCTTATTGGTTTGCCTCTGCGGGCTCCATAGATTATATAAACGCCCGCTGGCGCGCTGGCCCTTTGATACCATGAAACGACAGGTATTTCCTAAGGAGCACATTTGTCTACTAACGCCTCTGGCAGCCCTGTTCTGTCGCTGCTTATTCCCATTTACAATGTTCAGCGCTACCTGCGCGAGTGCCTCGATTCCGCCCTGGCGCAGACGCTCAAGGATATTGAGATCATCTGCATTAACGACGGGTCGACCGACAACTCGCCGGCGATAATCCGCGAGTATATGGAGCGCGATGGGCGCGTCAAGATGATCGACAAGGCCAACAGCGGCTACGGCGACTCGATGAACCACGGTCTGGAGATGGCGCGTGGCAAGTACGTGGGCATCTTGGAGTCCGATGACTTTATGGCGCCCGACGCACTCGAAAAGCTTGTCTCGGCCGCCGATAGCAATAATGCCGACTTTGCGAAGGCGAACTTTGATTTCTACTGGTCTAAGCCCGAGGAGCGCCGTTCGCTGCACGAGATGTTTAAAGCCAAGGACTGTGGCAAGCCAGTGCACCCGAGCGATACGACGCAGTTCTTTAAGCAAAAGCCGTCGATTTGGTCGGCCGTGTACCGTCGCGATTTTCTTGACCGCAACGGCATTACGTTCCTGCCGACTCCGGGGGCATCCTTTCAGGACACGTCATTCGCCTTTAAGGTGATCGCGTGCGCCGATAAGGCTGTTTACCTGCATGATGCCGTGTTGTCGTATCGCCAGGACAACGAGAATTCCTCGGTCAATTCTTCGGCTAAGGTCTTTTGCGTCAATACCGAGTATGCCGAGATTGAGCGTTGGATTCGAGAGGATTATGCCCGCGGCCACGCAAGCGGCGATGTCGCGCGCATGCTCAAGTTCAATCAGCTCATTAAGTACGATTCGTACATGTGGAACTTCGTGCGCCTGGCGCCTAAGTTCTATAAGGAGTTCCTGGTTCAGATGGCCAAGGAGTTCCAAGCGGCCTTGGACGCCGGGGACTTTTCGCTTGACGACCTCAAGCCGTGGAAGCGCGCGAATCTCGCTGCCATCCTCAAAGATCCTGAGGGCTGGGTTGACGAGCATCCGAGTTTTGCGACGGATGGTGCCTTGGGGCGTGCTAAGTATTACGCCTCGGTTGGAGGTCCAGGCGTGGTCGCCGCCTTCCTCTTCGAATCGCTGAGGGGGTAGGTCGGCATGGGAGAGGCCTCGTGTCCTAAAGCTACCATTGTCGTTCCCGTTTACAACTCTGCGCGCTCCATTCAGCGATGCCTCGATTCGCTGCTGGCCCAGTCCGAGCGCTCGATTCAGGTTGTCTGCGTCAACGACGGTTCGACTGATGATTCGTTGAACGTGTTGCACCTGATCGCGCAGGCCGACGATCGCGTACTGGTGATTGACCAGGAAAACGCGGGCGTCTCGTGCGCTCGAAATGCCGGTATCGATGCCGCCGAGGGCGAGACCGTCTTCTTTGTGGACGCTGACGATTACATTGATGCCCAGACGGTCGAGCGCGTGCTGCATGCCATGGAGTCTGCAGATGCCGAGGCCGCCGTCTTTGGCGGCGTCTGTGAACCTGCCGATGCTGCCCCCAAACGCGTCCAGCAACTCATGAGCCCCAAAGCTGGTACCTTCGGCGCCCGTGATCCCCAACTGCTGTTCCATTCGAATGCGCAGCCCTATGCCTGCCGTGCGGCTTTTTCGTGCGAGCTGCTCAATCGCGAAGGCATTCGCTTCGCCCCCGGTTTGGCTTTGGGCGAGGACGTCGTCTTCCAATTTGCGGCTTATGCGCTTGCCCGCAGGACCGTCGTCACGCCCGACAAGTTCTACCACTACGTGATGGAGAGCGAATCGGCGACGCACGAGTTCAACAGTGCCGGGGCTCGTGCCAAAAAGCTTGACGCCCACATGAGGATGCTCGAGGAGGTCTTGGAGGACTGGGCGGCCTACGGTCTTTTAGACCTGTGTCCCGGCGAGCTGATAACTTGGATTTTGGACCTCATTGTGTTCGACCTGGCGCGTTTGGATGCCGATGACTTCCATCGCGTGGCGGCTCGCGTCAACATGGACCTCGCGACGTTTTTGGGAACGGCGTGGGCGGATGTGCCTGCTAAGGGCGCCGTTCGCCGTGTTGCCCACAAGCTCGTTGCGGCGACCTCGGGCGTTTCGATGGCAGACGCCACGCTGTTCTATCTTTCGACTCGCGGTCTCAAAGCCTGCCTGGAGCGCTTTATCTAATTCCAAGCGCTGCCGCCCGCCGCAACTCGGCTGCTAAAATAACCCTGTTACACGCTATTCAACAGGAGGTTCTCTTGCAGAACTCTGATAACCCTAAAGTTTCGCTGCTTGTCCCTATCTGCAATGTCGAACGCTACCTGCGCGAGTGCCTCGATTCCGCCGTGGCTCAGACGCTCAAGGACATCGAGATCATCTGCATTAACGACGGGTCGACCGACAGCTCGCCGGCGATTATCCGCGAGTACATGGAGCGCGACTCCCGTGTCAAGATGATCGACAAAGCCAACAGCGGCTACGGCGACTCGATGAACCGCGGCCTGGAGATGGCGCGCGGTGAGTACGTGGGCATCCTTGAGTCCGACGACTTTATGTTTGAGGATTCGCTCCAAAAGCTGGTCGCCAAGGCCGATGCTGAACATGCCGATGTCGTTAAGGGCGACTTTTACCTGTACTGGTCTGCGCCCAGCGAGCGCCGTGAGCTGTTTGGAATTATCGACGAGCATATGACAGGCGCCGCGTATCGCCCCGTCGATCGCCCGGGGATCTTCTACCGCAAGCCTTCCATTTGGTCTGCCATCTATCGGCGCGAGTTTCTCAACGCCAATCAGATTCGCTTTCTCCCCACGCCGGGTGCCTCGTATCAGGACGCAGGCTTTAACTTTAAGGTTTGGGCTTGCGCCGAGCGTGCCGCGTTTATTGCGGACCCCATTTTGTGCTATCGCCAGGATAACGAGAAGAGCTCCGTTAATTCGCCCAACAAGGTATTTTGCGTGTGCGACGAATACGCCGAGATGCAGCGCTTTTTGGATGAACGCCCCGAGCTTAAGGCTCAGCTTCAGGGTATTTTAATGCGCATGAAGGTCGATACGTACCGTTGGAATGATGAGCGCCTGGTCGATGAACTGCGCGAGCAGTTTTGGAAGAAAGCCTCGTCCGAGCTCAAGGCCGACTGGGATGCCGGTCGCTTTGATCTGTCGCTGTTTGATCCGCGTGGCGAGACCGACTTGCGCCTGATGGTCAAGTCGCCCCGCGCCTATATCGATTCGCGCTTTGATTTTAAGAAGCCGGGCAAGCTCAATACGTTTAAGCACTACTTTAAGATCGGCGGCCTGCCGCTGGTCTGGCGCGTGCTGACGTATCAGCGCACTTACGGTGACAACCCGCACCCTGATGACGTTCCGGCCGCACAGTAGGAGCGCGTGATTATGGTTACCCCCAAGATTTCCGTTGTCGTTCCCATCTACAAGGTGGAGGATTGCCTGGCATGGTGCCTGGACTCCCTACTCGCGCAGGATATGCCCGGTTGGGAAGGTGTGCTGGTTAACGATGGCTCGCCGGATGGGTCGCGCGACATCGCCGCTGCCTATTGCGAAAAGGACGCGCGCTTTACGCTGATTGATAAACCCAACGGTGGTTTGTCGAGCGCCCGTAACGCGGGTATCGCTGCGTCCTCGGCTCCTATCGTCGCGTTTTTGGATTCCGACGACCGCTTTACGCCCGATGCATGCCGCGTGATCGTCGATGCCTTTGAGCGCGAGGACTGCGACGTTTTGACCTTTGGCGCGAACCCGTATCCGCTGGAGGCAGGGTATCCGTGGCTTAACTATGTGCTGAGCCCGCGCGATGTGTCATTTGAGGGCTATAGCACCGACCTGCTGTTTAAGGAAGCGTCTCGCCCCTTTGCATGGCGCACCGCCTGCAAGCGTGAGTTTTTGCTGGGCAACGGGATCGTGTTCGACGAAACCGTTAAGTATGGCGAGGACCAGGTCTTCGATTTTGCCGTGTACGGTCGTTCGTGCAAGACTTCGCTTATCTCGAATAAGCTGTATGACTACCGTGTGGCGCGCAAGGGCTCGCTCATGGACATCATGCGCTATGACGACGAGACGCGCCTGCTAGAGCACGTGAAGATTTACTCCGCGGTGCTGGCTGACTGGCAGCGCGACGGTCTCGACGCACAGCATGCTGATGACCTGGCGTACTTCCTGTGTGATCTGGTGCTGTACGATGCGCTGAGGTTGCTGGGTTCGGACTGCGGCAAAGTGTTTGCTGCCGTTACCGCGGCGCTTAACGGTTCTGCCGTGGACAACGATGCTGCGCTCGCACAATGTGCTCCTTCGGTTGCCGCCATGGTGCGCGCGGCACTTATCGGTAAGGCCCCTGCTGCTCGTTTGTGCAAAAAGCTCATGTTCGATTACGACGTCTTGAGGTTTGGGCGCCTGGGTGCCTGCAAACGCATGGCAGCGAACGCCCTGGGAAAGCGAGAAGTGTAGATGAGTATCAAACGTTTGGCACTTTGCCGCAGCCAGGGCCGTCTGTTTGTGCTGCTTCGTTTTGCCGGTCAGGATGTCGCCGCGCTTATTGAGCGGGAGGGTTCTCAAGCGTTTGTCCATGCGACGACGAGCGGTTCTTGTGTGTCGTCGCTGGTGCTCCCGGTCGATCATGGCCGTGTGCTGGCGCTTTGCCCTTCCGTTTCCGGTTACGAGCGCGAGCTCGCCGTCATGGTACTTCCGTTTTTGGATGGCTCGTCGATGGATGTCGTTTTTGCATCCGGTGGTCAAAGGTTGGGCTCTATTCGCCTCGATAGCCGCGTGGCCAAGCTGGAATCCAAGATTAACTACAAAGCAAAGCCTGCGCTGTGCGCGCTTATCCGCGATGCGCAGCGTGGCGAATGCTGCGGTCGCTACGAGATCGATGCCATTCGCTATTTGCCGGCAGACTCCGGCGCGGTGTGGCGCTATGAGGTTACCTGGGCGGGAGACCCCCAGTGCGCACCCGAGTTCCAGATCTCCGATACGCATATGAATGCCATCGATGTCACCGTGCATGTGTTTGAGTCGCAGGTCGATGTGCCGCAGCAGGACGGATGCCGCGTCAATAAAACGTTTCTGAGCGTTGAGATGCCTCAGGATATACGAGATTTTGTCGCGATTGTGAGCGATCCCACAGAGCAGATCCAGAGCGGGTTTTGCGCCATGGATGGTCGCCTGTACAACGGCATGGTCGACGACAGCTGGAACCGTATGAAGGACGCGCGTGCAGACGACGCAGCTTATCGACGTTGGTTTGAGCAGCATCGCGCAAAGCCGGGCGATTTGGCGTGCCAGCGTGTCGCTTCGGCGGCCTTTGCCTATAGGCCGCTCGTGAGCATTGTGGTGCCGTGCTACAAGACCGATCGAGTCTACCTGCGCGAGCTGCTGGACTCGGTGCTAGCCCAGAGCTATGACAACTGGGAATTGCTCCTTATGGATGCCTCACCTGAATGGGATGCGGTTGCCGACCTTGCGGCAGGCGCCCACGACGAGCGCGTTCGTCGCTTTGGGCTGCCCGGCAACGGCGGCATTGTGGTCAACACCAACGCGGGTATTGAGCAAGCGATGGGCGACTACATCGCGTTCTTGGACCACGATGACATTCTGGAGCCGGACGCGTTGTTCCACTATGTTGCCGCGCTGAACAATGCTGCCGAGGGCGAGCGTCCCCAGGTCCTGTTCTGCGACGAGGACATGTTTCAGAAAACGGGGGAGTGGGGCCAGCCGGTCTTTAAGACCAAGCTCAATGTAGACTTGCTCTATAGCCATAACTGCGTGACGCATTTCCTGATGGTGGAGAAGGCGCTTATCGATCGTATCGGCACGTCCCCAGAAGACGTTGCGGGTGCCCAGGACTACGACCTGACGCTCCGCTGCCTTGCGGCGGGCGCGCGGTTTGAACATGTTGCGCACGTGCTGTATCACTGGCGCGTTCATCCGGGGTCGACCGCCGATGGCTCTGCCGATAGCAAGCCGTATGCTATTGAAGCCGGTCGTCTTGCGCTGCAGCGCCACTTTAACGCGCTGGGCATTTGCGGAACGGTCGAGGAGACCGAGACGCCGTTTGTCTACCGCATGCGCTTTGCGCTGCCGGAGCCTGCGCCGCTGGTGAGCATTGTGATTCCCACCAAGGATCACATTGAGACGCTTGACGCCTGTGTGATGTCGATCGCCCAGAAGGCCACGTATACCAATTACGAGATCGTCTTGGTGGAGAACAACAGCGAAGCCCCGGAGACGTTTGCGTATTACGAAACCCTGTCAGAGCGCGTGGCTGCAGCATCCGAAGGCAAGGGCATCGCGCGCGTTGCGTACTGGCCGGGTGAGTTCAATTACTCCCAGATCATTAACTTTGGCGTGCAGCATGCCAAGGGTGATTACCTTCTGTTGCTGAACAATGATACCGAGGTCATAAGCCCCGACTTTATCGAAGAGATGATGGGCTATCTGCAGCGTCCCGATGCGGGCGTGGTGGGCGCCAAACTCTACTTTGCCGACCATCTGGTGCAACACGCTGGCATATTGGTTGGTGTGCGTGGCGCACTTGCCCATGCCAACCAGGATTTCTCGGCAAAGCGCGAGGGCTATCTTGCCCGCGCCGTACGTCCGGGTAACTTTAGCGCCGTAACAGGTGCCTGTCAGATGGTGCGACGCGACGTATTTGAGCAGGTCGGCGGCTACAACGAGGAATTTGCCGTCGGTTTTAACGACGCTGACTTTTGCCTGCGCGTGCGGGAAGCTGGCTACCGCACCATCTTTACGCCCTATGCCGAGCTGTACCACTACGAGTTCACCTCGCGCGGCAGGGAAGAGGCCAACGAGGAGAAGCTGTGCCGTTGGAAACGCGAACAGGCACTGTTCATGCAGCGCTGGCCTGAGTTCTTCTTGACGGGCGATCCGTGGTTGGGGCCGAACTTATCCGCTGAAAGCGAGTATTTCTCGCTTTAGAAAATGGATTTTAGGAAGTCCTCAACTTACTTACGATATGAGCTTGGAATAAAGCAACGTTGGACTACTTGCTAAGATAAATTACGAAAGCTCGATACTTTCGCGATAAGTTTATACAGGCTTATATAACTCGATATTATCCGATATAAGTAGATATCGCACTTGCCTTTGCCGGCTTACCCGCCGGCGTTATGGATCTTATTAACGGCAAGGCGCTTACGTTCTTGCGTCGTGCCCTCCCCGAAGATCTGGCGCCTATCAACCAGGTGGAGGTAGCGCTCTCTATGGGCGATAGCTTTGTCGCGACTGGTTTGACCATAGAGGACAATTTTCTGTCGAGAGCCGCTAAGGCCACTAAGGGCTATGCCTATCTGGTGCAACTGGTCGGTTATTCCATTTGGCAGCGCGCCAACTTGCATCGTGCCAAAAGTGCCATTGTGAGCGAGCGCGACGTCACTGAAGGCATTGCGCTGGCAGAGGCTCGTTTTCACGATGTTGTTCACGAGCCCGCGATTTCTGGACTGGGGCTCAACGATATCAAATACCTTTTGGCCATGTGCGAGGATAAACAACAGTCCAAATCATCCGAGATTGCTAAGCGCATGGGTAAAAAGACCAATGAGGTCAGCTCCATTAGGGCAAAATTGCTACAAAGAGAGGTTATTCAGGCACCACAGAGGGGCTACGTGCAGTTTGCCGTGCCGGACCTAGATATCTATCTGCGAGAGAACGCCGAGGAGATTCTCGAACGGTTCTAGGTCGAGTGAGGGCGACGTCATGTTCTTTAAGACTGCTATCAGCGTCGATTGCCATATCGGGTTTTTCTGGGGCGGCAGTCCCCGTGATAATAGAGATGTGGCATTCATCGTCGCCCGCTAATCAGATTTCGTCTATCTATAACATTGCGTGTTTTAATTTGCAGGAACAAAGATATCATTCGCAAAGCGTGAGGGTTATCTTGCCCGTGCACAACTGTTTTCGTTGCTAGACACCAAAAGCAACCCTTTTAGTTGCATGAGACATAATGCAACTGTTTTCGTTGCTATATACCAAACGCAACCCTTTTAGTTGCAAGAGACAAAATGCAACGGTTTTCGTTGCCTGATGCCAAACGCAACTCTTATTAAGTAGTTGTTAGCTTTCTCACATACATTCATTTACAACAGGCATCTACGAATTCAGCCGTCTCATATATTCCTAATAAGGCATGAGAAAATGAACCCGATACATGGTATTCAGCGCTAAAAGAGACGAAATGGACATACCGTCTCTATGCTGCCGATACGGCATCGCGAACAACCCCTTCGCGCGGTTGCCCTTGCCCTTGAGCGACTCAGGGAAGTAGATTTCGTCGAGCTCGCCGCCGCAGCCCCGCCCGGCCCTGAATGGGGGCAGTGGGCCGAGAGGCACTCGATCAGCCTATGGCGCATGGCGTAGGCGGTCTTGAGGCAGACGCGGCTGCGCTCGACCTCGTAGGCGGAGCCGGCCGTGTCGTCGAACGCCGCCGCGCGGATCACGTCCCTGACGGACTCAATCGCGCGGCGGCGCTCGGTCCCGCTCAGCTTCGCCATGTCCCGTTTGAAGGCGATTACCAGGTCCTCGGCGTTCATGCTGCCCCGCGGTCTACGAGGCTAACGATATGGCGCCGTGGGGACAGATGTGTGTCAATCCTGGTCTAACAGAGCTTTTTTAATTGACGCGCCCATATAAATCTTTTCTGCATACTCGACTGCTTCTGCAGCCTCTGCGGCGCTCCGTAATTGGTAAAGCGACCTGACAGAGAGTGGAATTCGATGTCATAGCTGGCGTCTTCATCGGAGGACAAGACTGCTTGATGACTATATGTTTTCATCTCTAGCCATCTCAGGCTATTATAAATATATCCGTTGGCAGCTTTTACGATTTCCGGTACGTTCCAATCGGAATCATTTTTTGGTAGTTGATAGACATGACTTCTGCTTCGTATGTGCATTCAGTATTTTTGCATTGGATAAAATCAACTGCATCTAATTTAGCTAGATCGGGAAGCGATATTGCATGGCGCTAAGCTTGACACAGAAAGAAACATATCGGGAGACGCTGGCTAATCTCGTTGCCAAGCAAAACGATGGCGCCTCCATTGTTTCCGCAAAGAAGGAGCTGGAAGCGCTATCGACTTCTCTCGTCCCGCGAATGCTTTACCGCTATCGACCTCCAAGTGAATACGCTTTTGCCGATCTAGAAAACGCGACTGTTACATTTTCTCATCCAAAGGTTTTCAGCGATCAGTGCGACTCGGTACCGATCTATAACTGGAATGGTATAGATGAAATCGAAAGTAATCTCAATGATGAACAAGCGTTAAAGATAATAAATCAAATTGATTTTAGACGACTTGCGTTTGTTTTAGGGGTTCTGGGGGCTCCTTTTAATCCAGCAAGAATAGATGAGTTCGAGATACTATCCGA
>DBFMRS010000072.1:0-21212 GCA_048387515.1 Collinsella sp. | reverse complement strand
CGTATGGCATGGCATAGGAGAGAGCGGTTCCAATCACCGTGATAGCAATGAAGACGAAAGCCCCTTTTGCTCTGATGAACCTCGAAAGAACGCATCGAATCAAGGAAGGCCCCAATCTACCCGCCACAAAACATCAATCACTGATACCTTACACCTCAACACAACAGGAGCGAAGATTTGCCAATGAGACTGCTTTAAGATTGCCTTGGGCCAATACGATCTCAAGCTCTTCCTACAAGAGAGTCGGAATCGGACATCTCCTCCGACGAACCTGGCAATCGGGCGGTTGAAATATCTTTTTCAACCGCCCGATTGCCACAATAGATTTGAGCATCCGCCCACAAACGTCCGCGTTTTATACCCATCAAATCCTTTGCCTTTTGTCGTCTAGACTAGAAAAATCGCTCGAAATAACGCAACCGGCCTGCTCGCTTGAAGAAACCTAAGCCCGTAACGTAGATGTGCAAACTTCCGAAACGCCTTGCGCGGCATAGTGCGTATAAACTTCGTCAACCGCCTCAGAAATATCTGAGTATCGCGCCGGGTCAAAAGCATACGATGTCGCAGCTATACCCTGCACCCATTCGGAACGCGGATTAATTGAATAGCCACACAGCATCATCATACATGCATCTAGACCTGATTTCCCAAGTATCCGACGTATTGATGAGAGCATCGCGGGTCGCCCCTGCACCATCGTCGTCACCCCTATTAGCAGTATTTACCGTTTTTCTCTAAATGCGTATCGCCACCCTTAAGAATACGAAGTGTTTTATCCAGACCCGATTGTCCTCCATCTCAAACGAAGGGATAAGGAATCTCATCCGGAATCGGCAGTAACGGAGGATTCACAACGACAAGCGAAAAACATGAGTCATCTCTCAGAGGGGAGTAAAGGCTCCCCTCAAGCACCCTAGTTTCGTCATCCAAAGAGTTGATGGCAGTGTTTTTCTTACAAAGGTCGACAACAAAAGGGTTGATTTCTACAGATGTTACATCCATGCCACAGTTGGTAAGTATCAGGCCCTGTATTCTGGGGCCAGAACACAAATCGAGAGCCTTCCGTGCGCTCTGTGGTGTAAGGCGCCAATCTCAGCAAATCTGTCCCACAATACTGCGCTGAAGAACAAGACGGAACCCCTGAGCCAAACTCCCCTATACCTTATTAAGGCTAAGACAGGCAAGTTCACGCACCCGGCATATTCCAGAATAACATCCTATTGTTTTAGATGCTCTACAAGCATGAACAGCCGCGAATCGGAAAGATCTTCTAGTTTCGCCCCGACTGACCGCCAAGGGCCAAAATGGCCTCTCCATCCCCAGGCGACCGGCTCTGGCGCGCCGAGGAGTGTCCCCAAGTGCCGGCAGAAAAGGAATGTCCCTAACTGCCGGCTAGAGGGCACCGAAGAGGATGGCATAGGTAGTGGATTCGCCGAGCTTGAGCTCGTCGCCGGGATTGAGTTGGGCGGAACGGCCGGGCTCGACCTGAATGCAGACGCGCGTGGCCCCGTTTACCACCACGGTTCCGTTGGTGGACGACAAGTCCTCGACGTGCCAGATATTTTGAGCATCGCACCAGATATGGGCATGGCGGGCCGAGACATCGTCGCCGACGTCGGTAATATCGCCCTCACCAGTGGTCAGTGCGCCAATCTCAACACCCTGCTCGCTCGGCTGAATCCAGCGCGGGGCGCTCACGACAAAACTGTTTTGCACGCGCAGCAAGCCCAAGGGGTGCGCCGGGGCGGGTTCGCGTTCGCCCGCGGTCATCGACATGCCAAGCGAACGCGGCGTGGATGTTCCTCCGCCACAGGTCGCGTGCGCGTAGTCGATGGCATAGTTCACCGAGGACCGCACATCCGCCGAACAACCGACAGCGACAAACAGCACCAGCACGGCCTCGGCGCGCTCGGCGGGCATGAGTTCCGCCGCCTGGGACAGGCGATCGAGCGCGTTGCGATAGAGATTCGTGTCCTGGTGGCACTCTTCGAGCGCGCGTACCATCGGTTCACCTGCAGGACCGCACACCATATTGATCACAGCCGTGGAGTCCATGGGATTTCGCTGGCGCAGGGCCAGTTGCGACATAATACGCGCAGCCGAGGTACCGTATTCGGCAAAGTAGCGCTGCTGAAGCGTGCCGACCGGCGCGCGCACGATAAAGCGCGAAACCCAGGAGCGATCGGCGGCACGGCTCTGCGGACTACGGCCGTCGGCGAGCGGGCGACTCGAGAGCACCAAGCCGCACAGTTCGATATGGCTCAGGTGCGCTGCGCGCTTAAAGATGTCAAACATTGCCCCGCACGGGGTGAGCTCAGCTTGAGAAGCCATGGCTTAGCCCTCCTTGGTCGCAGAGATGGTGTCGGATACTTCGGCCGGCCCGCCAAAGGCGCGGGCAGCCGCGGCTCCGCCGGCAAGCGGCGTCGCCATGGGAATTTTCGCACGTCGTGCTGACACGACGGGAAACTCAAAGGCAAACCCCATCGCCAGCAAAAACCACGTGAGCGCATAGGTTGCAATTATGGCGGCCACCAGGCCACCCGCCACGGCATGCTGGGAAAACAAAGCGCATGCGAGTGCGGCCAGAGCCGGCACCTCGCAGGCGGAAAGGGCCAACACGCCCTGCAGGAATCCCGCACGGCGGTCGCGCGCCAAGGCCCCGGCAGCGATGCCCACCATGCCCGGCAGCGCCAACGCCAGCACAGCGACGATGCCTGGCAACTTTCCGGACCACATAAGAGGCCCCGCGGCAATCGTCACATGGGCGCCCGACGCCAACAGCGCCGCCGATACCACGACCACAGTCCAAAGCACGCCGCTTGCCGCCGTCGCACCAACCATCGCCGCACGCCGGGCTGTGTGCCCCGATGCCTCCATCGGGCACGGCATGAGCGGCTCGGCGCGAAGCGAGCGGGCGACATTTTGCGCATAGTGGTCGCAAAATGCCGAGAGCGCCGCCTCCACCGCAGCCGGCTCGGGACGATCTTCCTGATGGCAGGACAGGCAGGCCATCAACACATCGAACAGCTGAGCGTCGACAAACGCCAACGCATCGCGCAGATCCTCGGAATTTGGATCGAGCCCCAGCTGCTGAGCCTGTTCGGCCGCGGCAAGTGCCACATCGGGCTCGCGTCGCAGCAGTTGCGTCAAGTCGCAGCCGGGCGCGTGGGCGCCGACGGGATAATCGGGCAGCGTATCCATCTTGAGGCGATAGGGGCTGGCGATATCTCGTGTCTTTTTGCGCGAGCCCGAAGTACCCGACGCACCCGGCGCCACTTCGTACGGCGCGACACCGGCGATGAGCTCGTAGACCGTACTCGCCGCTGCATAGACATCGATCGCCGGCGACATGCGAAGCATGCGCAGGTCGGGGATATCGTCGGTGAGCATCTCGGGCGGGGCGTAGGCCACCGTCGCGCGGCGCAACGTGGCATAGCGCTCGGTAAACGACGCCTTGCCGCCGGTGCCGGCCACCGCAGAGGCGGGCTCGAGCGCCAGCGACGAGCCAAAGTCAATCAAGCACAGGTCGAAGGTGCCTTCGGCAAGCTGTCGGTCGAGCGGCAGGCGCGCCGTGCGCACCATTATATTAGCGGGCGAGATATCACGATGGACGAACCCCTCGCCTACCAAGCTCATGCGGCAGAGCAGATCGAACAGGTCGCGACCCAGGCGCGCCGCCACGAGCGGCGACAGACGCCCGGCATCATCTACGGCAAAGCGCGAGCGCAGGCGGGCGAGCGTCTCGCCCTCGACCCACTCCATGACAATTGCAGGCACACCGTCGACCTCGCCCCAGCCATAGAGGCGGGGAAAGCCCTTAAGGCCCGAAAGGGCACGATGGCATTCGTATTCCTCGCGAAACGTTGCCTTGAACTTGGCGACCGGCGCCTCGTGAGCGGCATCGTCGGCAAACAGCATCGTAAAACGACGCAGATAGGCAGGCAGTTCGTCCTGACCGAGCGCAATGGCCGGCTCAAACCCGTCGACACGCGCCAGGCGCAGGCCGACCATGGGATCGCGACCGAGCGATTGTGGTGTGGTGGATGCAAGATCGGTCATCATAGGGCAAGCGCCGCCACGTTATTGTTGAAGTTACCGAGCGCGACGTCATCATCGCCGTAATGGCCGACCCATTGGCATAGGTTGGTGTAACAGCCCCACAGATTGGCATACTGCTGATACCACTTTGACCGGGGCGAGAATGTCTGACGACCGAACTCGGCTCGAATGACGAACATCTCCCCGACCAGGCTGTCGCACGGCCTGGGATCTCCCGTAGAGTTATAGGTCGAGACCACGTCATTGGCACGAGAAACATAGCCGTCGAGCATGTTGTACTTGGTCACAAGCCAACTGTGAATGCTCTCTTCCTCAGCAGCGGAAAGGCCACCGGAGTTTGCATCGCTGTCAGTGTTGCCGCCCGTCGAGCCGCCGTTTACAGACCCTCCGGTAGAGGAACCCGACCCAGAGCCGCCGCCCGAACTCGACGAATCCGAGCCGGAGCCAGAAGTATCCGAGCTACCGGGCTTTCCGGACTGCTGGGCGTCCTGCCCCTTCTGCTGCTCGACCTTATTCACCGTTGCCGCCACGCTATTGTTGGACAACCGATCGATGATCTTGGTGTTGGTGAGCACGATGGTTTTGCCATTGGCAAGCGTGACTTCGTTGTCCGGGACCTCGGCGCCGTCCGCATCGTCGGTGCCAAACACAATATGCCCGACCACACTTGCCCAAGCATATCCAGTCGTGGTGCCCAGATCACTTTTGACCTCATGCCCCACGCGCGGTTCGCGTGCGGCATGCGCCTGTATCATGGACGGCACGGTCATGCCATAGGCAGAAACGCCAGCTATGACCAGCACCAACGAGCACGATAGCAGTGCGTACGCCCGCGGAGCCAAGCCCAGTCGGCATCGCATGCGCACCGCGGCGCCGCGCTTTGTCTGAGTGCCACCGGGCCGCATGCGTTCTCCTCCAACAAAAACACGCCGCTCGGGAGCGGCGCATTCATTCGAATCCATATTTGAGTGTATCAGCGAACCCAAAAGGTTGCGCAACGAATGAGCAAATTAAGGATGCGAGTGGAAGCATCCATGCGATAAGCGGATACAAAGCATCTTTGTTGCACAACAAACTTACAGTCGCACAGGGAAATTATGACTACCCCGTGCGTCGCGAGGAAAACATACGGCAGGAGCAGGCTCGCCACCTAAATCGCGCGACGGGCCTCGATGGCGCGGCCAAGCGTAAGCTCGTCGGCATACTCCAGGTCGCCGCCCACGGGAAGGCCGCTTGCCAGACGCGACACCTCGACGCCCAACGGCTTGATGGTACGGGCCAGATAGCTCGCCGTGGTCTCGCCCTCGATGTTGGGGTTGGTGGCGATGATGACCTCATGGATATCCTCGTGGCCCAGACGCGCCAGCAACTCGCGGATGTGCAACTGCTCGGGACCAATCTTGTCCATGGGGCTGATCACGCCGTCCAGCACATGGTACAGGCCGTGGTAGCTGCCCGTGCGCTCGATCGCCTGGACGTCGCGCGGCTCGCCCACCACGCAAATGCGAGTGGTATCGCGCATCGGGTCCTGGCAGATGGAGCACTCATCGGCCGTGGCGTAGTTAAAGCAACGGCTGCAAAAGTGGACCTCCTGCTTAACCTCCAGGATGGCCTCGGCCAGGCGGCGGGCCTCCTCGGCATCGGCCTCGAGCAGGTAATAGGCGATGCGCTGGGCCGACTTGGGACCAATGCCCGGCAGGCGGCCCAGCTCATCGAGCAGTTTTTGCAGGCTGTGATTCGCACTCATATATATGCGTGTCTTAGAACGGCATGCCCGGAATGTTGAGGCCGCCGGTGATGGCGCCCATCTGCTTATTGGCGAGCTCGTTGACGCCGCGGACGGCCTCGTTGACGGCAGCCATGATCATGTCCTGCAGCATATCGACGTCCTCGGGATCAAGCGCATCGGGATCGATGGTGAGGTTGACGAGCTCCATCTCGCCGTTAACGGTCACCTTGACCATGCCGCCGCCGGCAGAGGCGTCGACGGTCTGGGACTTGAGGTTCTCCTGCGCGGCGGCAAGCTGCTCCTGCATCTTGCGAGCCTGCTTCATCATCTGCTGCATGTTCATACCGGCCATGATGGCTCCTTTACGTGCGGCCGCACGCCGAGCTGCAAGGGCAGCCGGAGCACGGCGGAACTTTCAAACTCAAAAATCGTACCACGGCGCGCGGCCAGCGAGCGGGGCGGTCACGCTACCTCAGTCGATATACATGTCCTGGAGTGCAAGCCGCACCCAAAAATTATGCAAAGTTGAATAATTCGCATCTGCATAATATTGAAAGCTAAATCTTGTAGAGCCGGAATCCGACATTTTATGCGTCCCACTAAATGGCTAAATGCCGAGCCACTACTCGAGGCGGCGCACATGGCGGTGGGGTATAATTTGATTGCTATAGATAGCAATTTGGAGGTACCCCATGAATGCCCCCGACGTGCTCCAAAACATCCGCTCAAAACACCCCGTTGCATATGTGGTTCTCTATCTCTTTGTCGGCTGGGCATTGCTGGTTGTCATCACCCATGCTATAGCCTTTGGAGCAGAACTGCTGGTAGCCAGCTCGGACCAGCCCGCCGTCAAATGGGAAGCGACCGATGAGTGCACCGACGGAACCCGAACCATTTACTACAACAGCCCGTCCCTCTACCAGGAGTTCAAGGTCAAGATAGAGGACGCCAAGATTGTCGATACCGAGCCAGGCGTTTATTTGACAATCGGAGCAACCGTCAACGCCGAACAAGTCGAGTACACGGACAGCCATGCGACGTATCGCATCGACCTCAGCATCCTAGGCCGACCGTCACGTACCTGTCTGCTCGAATGCGACATACGCGGCACCACACTACACATGTCCGAAATACAAATGCGCCCGGGCAAGGGGTTCTCTTCTTGAGCAGTATACCCGCCTGTACAGCTACTCCACCGGCTTGAAGATGGTGGACTGACCGAAGACGCTGCGGATGAGGGCTTTGGCCTCGTCCTCGGTCTGCGGGATGCTTGGGGCTGCGCCCTGATGGCCGAAGGGACTGCCCGCGCCGGGGTTGGACTCCCAGGGAGCTGCAGGAGCGTCCTCCTCTTTGGGGGCAGTTGCAGCGGGCTTGGGCGCGGACGCCGTGGCCGGCACGTCGAACGGGGGCAGATCGTCCCCGCCTGCATCGGCGGCAAAACCGGCGACCATGGCATCGTCGTAGGGCACCTGCTCGGATTCCCACGGTGCAGACTGCGCGGACGGCTGAGCCTTGGGAGCGGACGCGCGCTCGGGCGCGCGGGGCGCGAGCTCAGTCGGGAGCTTGCCCGTGGCGGGAGCGCCGGCAGGGTTGTCCGAGCGCAGCCAGGGGGCCTTGCCCAGGTCGGATGACTTGGGCGCAGGCGCAGCGGCAGGCTTGGGCGTGGGGACCGAAGCAGCCGATTTGGCCGCGGCTGGCTTAGACGCCGACGGGGTCGATGCCGCTACCGGTGCTGCTTGCTGCTGCGGCGCGCTGGCGCTCGAGAATGCAGGGGCCGCCGAGGACACGGGTTGCGGGTCCGCAGATGCCGCAGCCCGTGCAGATGGAGAATGCTCCTCATGTTGAGGAGCCGGCGTGCCACCTCCATCCAGGACGTAGTCGACGGTGCGACGACCGAAGACCGCGCAGACCGTCGGCAGAACCACCGACTGCGTATCGGCGCGACCGAGCATCTTAATGGCAAAAGTCGAACCCGCGGGGAACGAGACCGTGAGTTTGGAGCCGTCGTCGGCCGTGGCGCGGGCGTTGAGCAAAAGCCCTGCGTAGGAAGCCTGACGCGCCTTGACACGCTCGACAACCTCGGCCCATTTGCGCTGCAGCTCTCCGGCGTCCTCGACCGCGGAGGTCTCGGCAGCACCGGCGGCGGCAACCTGGGCGGCGTTGTTGGACTGGGGCTTAGGTGCCGGAGCGGTGGCAGGCGCGGGGGCCTCAGCGGGCTGAGGCGTCGGAGTCGGCGCAGGCTGAGGTGCAGGCGCTGCAGGCTTGGAAGCTGACACGGACGCAGAACGGGGCGCAGGCTGAGCCGCCGGAGCGGCAGCACCACGGTCCCAAGGCATACCGCCCTGGCGCGCGGACGTAGCAGCGGGGACAGCGGATGCCGCCGGAGCGGCAGCACGGGCGCCCGAAATGAGCGTCGGCTGCTGGGCAGCAGCGGGTACGGATGCTGCAGGCGCGGCGGCCTGAGCAGCAGCCACGCTCGCCGGAACGGCGGCATTGGCAACCATGGCCTCCAAGCGAGCCACGCGCTCGGCCAATGCCTCAATCGTTAAATCAGCCTCGGGACGCGCCAGACGCGTGCAGGCAATCTCGAGCACCAGGCGCACATCGCTCGCGCCCCTCATCTCCAGTGCGGCATCGTCGAGCACCGTCAGCACACGGGCCAGGCGGTCGGCAGGATGCTCGCCAAAGGCAGCGGCCTCGGCAGCAAGCGCCTCGGCCTGCTCGGCACCGCCCTCAAACAACTCAGCACGGGCACCGGCAACGCAGGCAACATACACGTCGCGCACGTGCGCCACCAGGTCGCGCGTCAGCTCCAGCAGGTCGTTTCCTTCCTCGACCTGTGCACGGATCAGTCCATAGAGCTCGGCGACATCACGCTCGGCGATGGCGCGGGCAAACTCGCCCAGGATCTGGTCCGAAACCTCGCCCAAAAGCGAGCGGGCGTCGTCCGCATGCACAGAACCGTTGCCAAAGACGCTCAGTTGCTCCAGCGTGGACAACGCGTCGCGCATGCCGCCCTTGGCATGGCGCGCCACGATAGCCAGCGCCTCGTCGTCGTAATCGAAGCCCTCCTGCTCGCACACGTATGCCAGGCGATGCTCAATATCCTCGTTGCCGATACGATGGAAATCGAAGCGCTGGCAGCGCGAGAGGATGGTCTCCAGAATCTTTTGCGGGTCGGTGGTGCACAGCACAAAGATCACGTGTGCCGGCGGCTCCTCAAGCGTCTTGAGCAGCGCGTTGAACGCCGCCGTCGTGAGCATGTGGACCTCGTCGATGATATAGATCTTGTACTTGCCGCGCACCGGGGCAAAGTTGACGGAGTTGATGATTTCCTCGCGCACGTTGTCTACGCCGGTACGGCTTGCGGCATCGAGCTCGTAGACATCGGGGTGGTTACCCTCGGCGATGAGCTCGCACTCCTCGCAAGTACCGTCGGGCATGCAGCCGCTTGCACCCTCGGCGCGCGCCGCCTCGGCATTGCGGCACAGCAACGCCTTGGCCAGAATGCGCGCCATGGTGGTCTTGCCCGTGCCGCGCGGTCCGCAGAACAGGTAGGCGTGGGACAGGCGCCCCTCGGTGATGGCGTGCTCGAGCGTCGAGACGATATGCTGCTGGCCCACCACGGAGTCGAAGGTGAGCGGGCGATACTTTCGGTACAACGATTCCATGGGTGCTCCCCCGGGTATACTGAGTCTTGTTGCCGCGGCGGCCATGCGGTCGCACGGCATACTGCATTCCATAATAACCCGTACGGCGAGCCCGCCGCGATAGGAGTCCAAAGAGCATGGCAGACGCAGAGAGCAACCTCGTTCCCTCCGAAGCAGCCGACCAGGTCGAGGTCGCGCTCGAGGAGCAGGCCGCAGCCGACGACGGCATCCTGTACCTCAACGAGTACCAGTACGAAAACGACCTAGTCACCGACTTCGCACGCCTGGTCGCCTCGCCCAGGCGTCGCGGCTCGCTGTATGTCGCCGCCGCGATTGCCGCGCTCATCGGCATCGGCATGCTGGTGGCCGGCGGCAGCTGGATCAAGTTTGGCGTCGTCTTGATCGTATTCGGCGCCTTTTTGGCCTGGTGGAGCAAAAACCTGCACCACACCCTCGCCCGCGACTTTATCGACGCCGTTGAGGCCGACGAGTCCATGGGTGGCCGCTATCGCCGCGTCGCCGCCAACGAGGACGGCCTGATGGTTTGGGGCAAGAGCGGCAAGTCGCAGTTCTTCCCGTTTGAAAAGCTCGACCACGTGCTCGACGGCGAGCGTATCTTTGTGGCCATGTTCGCCGACCAGGGCGTGACGATCCCTAAGGACACCTTTGTGCGTGGCGATGCCGAGCAGTTCGGTCCCTTCCTCAAGGCGCGCATCAACAAAAAACTCCGCATCGAGACCAAGAAGAAGAAAATGAAGGCCGAGAAGGCCGCCGCCGAGGCCAAGCAGGGTGACAAGCCCCAGGAGACCAAGGGCAAGCAGCGCAAGCAGAAGAAGAACAAGAAGAAGCGCTAAGGTCAAGCCAGACAGGCAGCCTCGCATCCCGCTATCCTCCCCATGCACCCGAGCGTGCTACACTAGCAGCATCTATGCCACCGCGAACGGCTCGGCTCCGCGCCCGCCACTCGCAAACGAACTTTAAACGCACGAGGGTTGGCCATGCCGCTTTTCTCGCAACATACCGCCCGGTTCTCGCCGGACGTTCCCTTGGAGGGCACCAGCTCTCGCGAGCTGCTCAAGCGGTACCAGCCGCTCGAGACACTTGCGACCGGCGGTTTTGGCTCCATCGAGATCTGCCGCGACACGCACCTGCGCCGCCGCGTCGCCATTAAGCGCATCCCCCTTATCAACGGTGCCGGCATGCCCGCCAGCGACATCATGGATGTGCTGCGCGAGGCGCACACCGCAGCCATGCTTCAACATCCCAATATCGTGCAGGTTATCGACTTTACGCACGACACCGCCTATGCCTACCTGGTCATGGAATATGTCGACGGCATGTCGCTAGCCGAGTTTTTGCATCGCGTGGACGGCCATTCGCTCACCTTTGACGAGACCGCGGCCATTGCCGATGCCCTGGGCCAAGCGCTCACCTTCGCCCATAGCAACGGCGTACTCCACCTGGATATTAAGCCCGCCAACGTGCTTATCGACCACTCGGGCAATGTAAAGCTCACCGACTTTGGCATGGCGCGCCTGTCGTCGGCCGGCGGCTTTGGCGGCTCGCGCGGCGGCACCATCGGCTACATGCCGCCCGAACAGCTCGATATCGAGACCGGCACGGTCGACGAGCGCGCTGATGTCTTTGCCCTCGCCTGCGTGATCTACGAGGGCCTATGCGGCAGCGCTCCCTTTATGGCAGCAACGCCCGCCGACTCGCTCGACCGCATCATCGGCGGCGCCACCTATCCCAGCGAGCTCATCCCGCACTTTCCCCCGGGAGCCGAGGCTGCGCTGATGAGTGCACTCTCCCCCATGCCACAGGACCGCCCCAACAGCATCGAGGCCTTTTGCGACCAGCTGCTCGCCGGCTTGGGCAGCGTGCGCGAGGGTCGCCGCAGCCTGGAGCAGATGGTGAGCGAGTTGTCGAACGACGAGCGCGCGGCAGACGATACCGAGTCGCTGCCCTACGAGGACGACGCCATCGAAGTCGACCCCGCGCTCGGCTGGGCCGGCACGCGCTGGAACCACGCGCGCGATTACACCATGCGCGCCATCTCGGCGCTAGCGTGCGGTACCTTTAGTTTTTTACTGATGCAAACCGCCGGGGTCGCGGCGCTTCCCGGACTTATCGTTGCAGCTGTCGCGATCGGGGCGGCCGCCGGCCTAGCCCCGCAGATCGGCTCGGCCATCTCGGCCGTGGGCTTTTTGGTACTTATGGCCAACGCCACCATGCAGGCGCAGGGCATCCTGTCGATGTTGCCCGTCGCGGTGATCTTTGCTGCCGCCATGTCCGGCTGGTGGATTGCCTGGGGACGCACCGAGGCCGCCGCAAGCGCCGCACTCACCAGCGCACTCGCGCTCGGCTGCCTGACCGGCAACACCTTCTTGGCAGCTGGGGCCGTCGTGGGCATCGCAGCATTTTGGCTCGGCCCGGCAAGCGCCGCGGCCGCCACGGGCATGGGCGCGCTTTTTGGCCGCCTGGCTACGGTTGCGCTTTCCGCCGGAGGCGTGCTGGGGCTCGGCAATGTTGCCGCGGCGCTGGGAGACATGCTCTTCTGGGCTGCCGTTGTGCTTGTCGCGGCGACAGCTGCACTGACATCTCTGCTGCTCAACGCCCATGCCAGGCGTGCCGAGCAGGGCTCGAACCTGGCTGCAATCGCTGCCATCGCCGGCTGCGGAATAGGCACCGCGGCGTCGCTCTGTCTTGCACACCATATGGAAATTGCCAGCCTTGCGGCCGCGGTCGTCGTCAAGGCGGCGGTTGCGGGAACCCTATCCTCTATAATCGTTGGGATATGCCTATATTTGCTCGGATACCAAAGAACCTATACGGAGAGTGATCTTTCGTGAACTTCCTGAACATCTTCGAGGACCACGTGGCCGGCATCTTCGGTGCCACCCGTGCCCCGTTCTCCTTTAAGAAGCTTGCCAAGCAGGCCGCTCGCGACATGGAGGATCAGACTCTGGTGATCAACGGCGTCAACACGGCGCCGGCACTCTATACCATCCTTATCGCCGCCGACGACGATCCCATGCTCGCCCCGTTCTACCCCGAGCTTTCGCGCGAGGTCCGCGAGTTTGTGAAGGCACAGGCCGAAAAGCGCCGCTATGTGTTTGTCGGCGAGCCCCTCGTGCGCTTTATGATCGATCCGCAGCTGCGCGCCGGCAAGTTCTCGGTCTTTGCCGAGAACGTCGATGCCCCCACGCTCGGCCGCCTGTACGAAGAAGAGCGCGCCTATCAAAACGGCCTGGGCCAGAACAACTCCGCGGCAAGCCGTGCCGCCAGCGCCCCGCGCGCCGGCCAGCAGCAGTTTGCTGCCCCGCAGCAGCAGCGCCCCGCCGCCATGCCCCAGCAGCAGCCGACGCCTCGCGCCGCCGCTCCCGACCCGCTTGCCGTGGCAGACCCCTTCGCGCCTAGCGTCCCCGACCCCGCCGCCGCACCCATTCCGGTGCCTCAGACCGTCTCGCGCGACGCGCTTGCCGGCATGGGCGGAGCCGCCGCGACCGGTGCCGCCGTGGGCCTAGGCGCCGCAGCCGGCATCGCCTCCAACATGGCGAGCACTCGCGCCCCGCAGCGCCCGCTCGCCCAGCTCGTCGACGTCGTGAGCGGCGAGAGCCATAACATCACCTCCGCACAGGTGACCATCGGTCGCGAGCGCTCAGTTTCCGACATTGCCCTGCGCGACCCCAACGTGTCGCGCCGCCACGCCCAGCTCACCTTTACGGGCTCGGATTGGTCGATCGAGGACCTCAATTCCACCAACGGCACGCTCGTCAACAACCGCCGCATTACGCGCTGCCCGCTGCGCAACGGCGATCTGCTGACGTTTGGCCTGAGTACCTTTGAATTTAGGGGATAGTCGCTTATGAACATCGATATCGTCCTTTTTGCAGGCCGCATCGTCCTGGTCGCCCTGCTCTATATCTTCCTGTTCGCCGTCATGAAGACCGGCGTGGGACTTGTGCGCGGGCAGCGCCGCGACTCGGCTATCTGGACGATTGATGTGGACAAGGGTCCGCGCGGTATCCGCGGCATCCACGTAGACATGCTCGGCCCCGTCATCGTCGGTCGCTCGCCATCTTCGGACATCTGCATCAATGAACCGTTCGTTTCGGCCTCGCATGCGCGCTTTTCGCTGCAGGGCCCGGCGCTCATCATCGAGGACCTCAACTCGCTTAACGGCACGCTCGTCAACGGCCGCCAGCTCGTGGAGCCCGCGACGCTGCGTGAGGGCGACGAAGTCCAGATTGGCGACGTGGTCATGAAGGTGAACCGTCGATGATCGACGAGGAGAACAAGTCCGCAACTATGACCGAGGCACCGGCCGCCGCCACAGCTGCGCCGGCCCACGCCGCTCCGGCGGGCTCCAAACCCGTGGAGCCCGAGGACACCGTGTTCTCCCTGCCTCTTTCGCATGTAACGCATGATATTTCGGATCTCGCCGATAACGAGGACGAAGAGGATGCCGTAGCGGCGCCCATCGGCGCACATGCTGCGGAACAGCCCACAGCGCCCGAAGCAACCCCGGCGCCGGCTCACTTTGCAGGGCCCGTCGCCGCGGCAATCAACGAGAGCGCTGCGGTGTTTGCGGCACCCGAGCCCGCCGCGCCGGCGTTTCCCATGGCCCCGGCATCCGAGGTTGCGCCCGCGTCTACGCCGGCGCCCGAGCCTATAGACGTCAGCCCGCAAGATGACGAGTCGACCGCCCGCGTGTCCGAGGAGCCCGACTCCCCGGACACCGGCGATTCCGAATCAAACGCCGAGACCGACACCGTCTCTCCCGGTGACACAGCCGAAATCGACGTTGCCGCCGTTGAGGCCAAGCTCAAAGACCCCGGCTCGACCATGAGCTTTGAGCCCCTGACCGAGGAACGCATCGAGACCGACTCGACCTATGATGCCGGCACCACCACGCAACTCATGTGGGGCGCCCGCTCCGACGTTGGCTGCGTGCGCCCGCACAATGAGGATTCCTACCTGGTGCAGTCGCCGCTCTTTTGCGTATGCGACGGCATGGGTGGTCACGCCGCCGGCGAGGTAGCCTCTTCTATCGCTGTCGAGACTATAGCCAAGACGGCCCCACAGTCCGCCGACGCAGCACGCCTGGCCGCAGCCGTCGAGGCAGCCAACGCCGCCGTAATCGAGGCGGCCCTGAACGGCCTGGGCAAGCCTGGCATGGGCTGCACAGCCACTTGCGCCTATATCGAAAACGACACGCTCGCCATCGCCCACGTGGGCGACTCGCGCGCCTACCTGCTCCACGAGGGCACGCTCATCCGCGTGACCCGCGACCACTCCTATGTGGAAGAACTCGTGGACGCCGGCGAGATTACGGCAGACGAGGCTCGCGTCCACCCCAACCGTTCGGTCATCACCCGTGCGCTGGGCTCGGACCCCGCCATGTATGCCGACCACTTCACTCTGCATATCGAGGAAGGCGACCGTCTGATCCTGTGCTCTGACGGCCTTTCGAGCATGATTCCCGATAGCGATATCGAGAACATCGCCACGCAGTCCTCAACCGCACAAATCTGCGTCGACAACCTAGTGGACGCGGCGCTTGCCGCCGGCGGCCACGACAACGTGACCGTAGTAGTCGTTGACCTGGTTGACGATGGCGTCATGCGCGAGGCGCAACGCGTGCGTCGCCGCAACGTTACTATCGCCGCCATCCTGGCCCTCGTCTTTGTGCTGGCAGCTGGCATCTGGGCCTACACGGGTGTCACCGGCTCGTACTACCTGGGTACCTACCAGGGCAATGTCGCCGTCTGGCGCGGCCTGCCCGGCAAGCCACTCGGACTCAAGCTCCACTGGCTCGAAAGCGAAACCAGCATCAAGCTGTCCGACCTGCCCGAAGACACGCAAAACCGCCTCAAGGCGGGCATTCCGCAAACAAGTGTCGACGATGCGCAGGACACGATATCCAAGTACCGCCACCAGATCGACGAGGAGCAGACCCGCCAGGTGATCGACGCGCAAACGATTCGCGACAACACCAATCAGGGATCGACCTCCGAATCAGATTCCGAGAAAACCGCCGAACAGTCCGCCGAGGCCGAAGCCTCCGATAAGAATTAGAAAGGGAGTGCCGCTTATGAGTCGCCGCAACACCGAGCTGCTCTTGCTCATCGCCTCGGCGTTCCCCGTCATCCTGCTGTATGCGATGTACGTCCTCACCGCGGGCGCTGCCATCTCCTTTGAGACGCTCGCCGTACCGATCGGCCTCTTTGCCGCCTTTGCCGCGGCCCACATTGCCGTGCGCATCTTGGCGCCCGGTGCCGACCCCGCCATCCTGCCCATCGTATTTATACTTTCGGGCATCGGCATCACGTTCGTGACGCGTCTCGCCCCCGCTCTCGCCATCTCACAGCTCATCATCCTGTTTGTCTCGGTGGCGCTCATGGTGGGAACGCTTGCACTAGTCAAAAACCTCGACGTGGTCATGCGCTACAAGTACACCTTTGGCATTATCGGCATCATTCTGCTGATGCTGCCTATCTTTATCGGCACCACGATCTCGGGCTCCAAGCTGTGGATTCGCATCGCGGGCTTTACCATCCAGCCCGGCGAGTTCGCCAAGGTCTTTATCGTCCTGTTCCTGGCCGGCTACCTAGCCGAGAACCGCGAGCTGCTCTCCATCTCCAACCGCAAGATCCTGGGCTTTAAGATCCCTCGTCTGCGACTGCTGCTGCCGCTGTTTGCCGTGTGGGGTGTGTGCCTGCTCGTAGTCGTCTTCGAACGCGACCTGGGTTCGGCCGTGCTGTTCTACACCATCTTCTTGCTGATGCTCTACGTTGCCACGGGGCGCTTTTCGTATGTCGTTATCGGCCTTGCGCTCTTAGCTGTCGGAGCCGTGGGCGCCTACAAGTTCCTATCGCACGTTCAGGTGCGTTTCCAGGTTTGGGTCGATCCGTTTAAGGACGCCCAGGGCCAGGGCTACCAGATCGTCCAGTCGCTCTTCTCGCTTGCCGATGGCGGTCTGGTCGGTGTTGGCATCGGCAATGGCATGGCCAACAACATCCCTGTCGTCGAGTCCGACTTTATCTTCTCGGCTATCGGCGAGGAGATGGGCCTTTTGGGCGGCGGCGCCGTGCTCATCCTGTTTATGCTCTTTGCCGTGCGTGGCCTCACCACGGCTGCCCGCGCTAAATCCGACCTCGCCGCCTTTAGCGCCACGGGCCTTACGGCCGCCATCAGCTTCCAGGCCTTCTTGATCGTTGGCGGCGTAACCCGCCTGATCCCGCTGACCGGCGTCACCCTGCCCTTTATGAGCCAGGGCGGCTCCTCGCTGCTGGCGAGCTTTATCATCGTCGCGCTCCTGCTGCGCGCCGGTGACGAGGCGACCGGACGCGAGGCCGAGCTTACCGGCACCGGCACCATGGCCGCCATCACCGATGATCAGGTCGCATCTGCCGCTGCCCCGACGGGCACGCGCTTTGCCACCTCGTCTTCCTACGGCAGCGGCAGCCATTCCGTCGGCTCGCGCATGCGCCGTCGCCTGCTCGACACGCCTGAATCCGGTGTGCTCGGCCGCGTGGCGCTCGCCAACCGTCTAACCCGTGCAGTGCTCGCCTTTACGGCGCTGTTCGCCATCCTTATCGGCAACCTCACCTATGTCCAGGTCATCAAGGCCAAGGACTATCAGGACATGCCGACCAACAACCACACCATCGCCCGCTCCAAGTACATCCAGCGCGGTTCCATCATCACGTCCGACGGCGTGACGCTGGCCGAGTCGCTGCAGCAGGAGGACGGCACCTACGTACGCTCCTACCCCAACGGTAACCTGGCAGCGCACGTGGTTGGCTATGTGAGCCAGCAGTATGGCACCACCGCCATCGAGAGCGTCATGAACGACACGCTCACCGGTTCTAAGGACTACTCCAGCTGGAACAACGCCATCGCGTCGCTCGCGGGCCAGACCCAGCCGGGCAACACCGCCAAGCTCACCATCGACTCGCGCATCCAGACGGCTGCTGAGCAGGCGCTCAAGGGCTTTAAGGGCGCTGTAGTGGTCATCGACCCGCGTACCGGCGCGGTGCTCGCATGTGCCAGCTCGCCCACCTACGACAACACTAACATCGATGCCCTGCTGCAGACGGGCGGCGGCGAGGACGGCTCCATGTACAATCGCGCCATGGACGCGCTGTACACGCCGGGCTCAACGTTTAAGGTCGTTACGCTTTCCGCGGCACTCGAGACCGGTACCGCCAGCCTGACCAGCACCTACCAGGCGCCCGGCTCCATGGACATCGGCAACGCACCGGTCACCAACTATGCCAACGAGAGCTACGGCACCATCAGCCTGCAGCAGGCCTTTGCCGTGTCCTCCAACGTCGTCTTTGGCCAGGTGGCAAACGAAGTTGGCGCAAACACGCTCGTGCAGTTTGCCAACGCCTTTGGCTACGGCCAAAAGCTCGGCCAGGACCTGACCTCCTCGGCCTCCATCATGGCCGACCCGTCGCTCATGACCGAATGGGAGACCGCCTGGGCCGGCGCCGGCCAGCCTGTCGGCATGGACCACACGCCCGGCCCGCAAACCACCGTCATGCAAAACGCCGTGATTGCCGCCGCCATCGCTAACAGTGGCGTAGTCATGGACCCGTACTTTGTAGCCCAGGTACTCGCCCCGGACGGAACCGTGGTCAAGACCACGCAGTCCCGCTCGCTGGGGCAGGCCGTCAGCTCCGCCACGGCCGACCAGGTCAAGCAGGCCATGCTTGCCGTCGTCCAGTCCGGCACCGGCACCGATGCCCAGATCCCCGGCGTCAAGGTCGCCGGCAAGACCGGCTCGGCCGAGACCGGCGGCACCAACGTCAACTCGATGTTCGTTGGCTTTGCACCTTACGATTCACCCACGGTCGCCATCTCGGTGGCCTTGGAGGATTTCGACAAGCATGACGTCAAGGCCGCCAAGATCGCCGGCATCGTCCTGACCGCGGCGCTTGCCGCACAGGGAGCGTGATGCCCATGATCGAATCGGACACCCGAGGCGCGCCGCGGCCGAAGAGTTAGCGGCAACGCGCCACACGGCCCCAGCGGCCACATCGTAGGTACTACACACATCGTTGAGCGAATAGTTATGTTAGGAGCAGGAATGGAACAGAGGGTCCTCGGGGGAAGATACCTCCTCAAGGATAAGGTGGGAACAGGCGGCATGGCGACCGTCTACCGTGCACAGGACCAGGTCCTCGACCGCACGGTAGCCGTCAAGATCATGCTGCCGCAGTATGCTGGCGACGCAACCTTCGCCGCACGCTTTAAGCAGGAGGCCCAGGCAGCAGCCGGTCTCTCGTCCCCCTATATCGTGGGCGTCTACGATTGGGGCAAGGACGGCGACACCTATTACATCGTCATGGAGTACCTGCGCGGAACCGACCTTAAGAGCGGCATCAAGAGCCACGGCGCCCTCGACCCCAAGAAGGTCGCCCAGATCGGCTCGCAGATCAGCTCCGCGCTTTCGGTCGCCCACAAGCACGAGATCATCCACCGCGACATTAAGCCGCAGAACATCATGGTGCTGCCCGACGGCAACATCAAGGTGATGGACTTTGGCATCGCGCGCGCCAAGAACAGCCACCTCACGCAAGACAACAACGTGCTGGGAACCGCCCACTACGTCAGCCCCGAGCAGACCCGTGGTCAGGACCTTGGCCCCACCTCGGATATCTACTCGCTGGGCGTCGTGATGTATGAGTGCGCCACCGGCCGCGTTCCCTTTGACGGTGACGACGCCATCTCGGTCGCACTCAAGCAGGTCAACGAGCTGCCTATTCCGCCGAGCCAGATCAACTCCGGTGTCGACGCCGACCTTGAGCGCATCATCCTCAAGTGCATGGAGAAAGACCCGGCGAACCGCTTCCAGACCGCCGACGAGCTGCGTCAGGTGCTCAACAGCTACCTGTCGGGCCGTGCCGTCAACGTCTCGGAGCCCACGCGCATCATCGGTGCCCCCGGTGAGCTGGGCGCCACCAAGACTCGCGAGCTTTCCGATCAGACGCGCGCCATGGTGCGTCCCGTTTCGGGCGTGAGCGGCCAGAATACCGCCCGTAGCTCGGTTTCGGGCTCTACCGGCTCCTACGAGGTCGAAAAGCCCAAATCCAACAAGAACAAGATCATCGCCGCCGTGGTGGCAGCCGTTGCCGTCATCGGCATCGTGGTGGCCTTTGCCACAGGACTCTTTGGCGGCGAGCAGGTCACCGTGCCCGATGTGCTGGGCAAGGACCAGCAGACTGCCGTCGAGCTGATCAAGGAAGCCGGCCTCGAGGTCGGCACCATCGACCAAAGCTACAACGACGATGTCGACGAGGGCAAGGTCGCCGAGCAGACGCCCAACGGCAACACCAAGAAGGCCAAGGGCACCAAGGTGAACCTGGTAATCTCCAAGGGTCCCAAGCCCTCCGAGAAGGTTGAGGTTCCCCAGCTTGTCGGCCTGACCAAGGACCAGGCCGAGGCCGCGCTGGCAAGCGTTGGCCTGAAGGGCAACGCCTCCGAGGAGGCCAACGAGGCCGATGAGGGCCAGGTCTTTGAGCAGGGCACCGGAGCCGGTAAGGAAGTCGCGAAGGGCACGACCATCTCGTACAAGGTCTCGAGCGGCCCGGATACCACGTCCGTCCCCGATCTGACCGACATGACCGAGGCCCAGGCGCGCAACGCCCTCGATATGGCAGGCTTTGGCGTCGACGTTAGCTACCAGGAGAACGACTCAGTTGCCGAGGGCACCGTGATCAGCTGGAACCCCAGCGGTAAGCAGAAGCCCGGCGCCACGATTACCGTCGTCATTGCCAAGAAGTCCGGCAAGGCAACCGTCCCGGGCAACCTGTACGGCAAGAGCATTTCCGCCGCCGTTACCGCGCTCAACAACGCCGGTTTCTATAACATTGGCTTCTGTGACCAGAACGGCAATCCCGTAAGCGGTAACGAGGATGCCACCGTTACGGGCGTCTCCCCCACCGGCAAGCAGTCCACCGACAGCACGATTACGCTGACGGTCGCACTTTCTGGTTCGGGCTCGGGCTCTGGCTCGGGCACGGGTGACGATTCCGGTATGACCAACTAGTCGCCACCCCACCGCTCATCACGGCTCTCGCCGCAAACATATTCGCTCACAGGCGCCCGCTTGCTTCCCCAGCAAGCGGGCGCTTTCTTTATCTGAAGCAGCGAATACTCCGGCATGCCTTAAACCAGAAGAGCCCGGCACCGTAGCGGTACCAGGCTCGATATTTCTCTGGTGCCCCCGGGCGGATTCGAAAACTCCCCCGCGGGGAAATGAGTGACGCGGGTGTCGACGGCTCGAATCCTGCCCTTAGACCAGAAGAGCCCGGCACCGTAGCGGTACCGGGCTCGATATTTCTCTGGTGCCCCCGGGCGGATTCGAACCGTCGACACCCGCTTTAGGAGATATGATTTAATGCTACCCCCTACCATTCATCAAGCATCATTGAACGTCATATAACCGCAGATAAACATAGCAGTTTGTGTCTTTTGCCTCCGGTAGCTGCGCCTACGCTTTTACAAACATATTACTAACAGCTTTAGCTAAACTGCACTCAATGAATTGTTGAAAACTATTCAAAGAAACGGAGCGCAAAGATGTCAGAACAGCCACTAATTAGCGGAAGAGGCACGTGTTGTTAGCGCCGGGCGATTTTAGCCGCTAATAGTCAAACTATTTTGACCAATCCCGGTCACCGAATAATGGCCACCGTGCCTCCCCGCCGCCACTACGCTGGTGGTGCCAACACGCCGGCGTTAGGAGGACCATTGAGGTG
>DBFMRS010000071.1:0-8956 GCA_048387515.1 Collinsella sp. | reverse complement strand
GCGAATGGAAACGCCCGGTGGATCATCTCACCGGGCGTTTCCATACCGTTCACGGCGCAAACGCAACCGTTCAACCGCGTTGCGGCAATCAGTCTGAAATTATCTTGATGAAGGAAAAAGCTGCTGGTAATCTATGGGACGTCATAGAACGTTTGCATTGTGCAAACGTTGAAGCGAGATGCGATGCAGTCTCGAGTTCTTTGGAGGTATCTATGTCAGATACGAAGGCGAAGAAGACAAACAGACGTTTTAAGTTCAAATTACCGCATGTCTATACGATCATGTTCTTGCTGATCGTTGTCTTTGCGGTCCTGACTTGGATCGTTCCCTCTGGTCAGTATCAGCGCAAGACGATTTCGACAGCGGCGGGCGAGCGTGAAGTCGCCGTTGCTGGAACCTATGAACAGGTCGATAAGAACTACACCGATTCCGAGACCGGCGAGACCATCAATCTGGGCCAGGATATCTTCGCGGTTCTGCAAGCGCCCACCAAGGGTATCCAAGAGGCTGCCGACGTCGTTGCGTTCGTCTTATTGATTGGCGGATCGTTTGCGATCATCACCAAGACCAACGCTTTGAATGCCGGCATGAGCCGTGTGATTAAAAAGCTCAAGAACAAGGACATCCTCATCATTCCCATCACGATGACATTGCTGTCCATTTGCGGCACTACGTTTGGTATGTCTGAGGAAGCCCTGCCGTTCTATGCCATCTTCATTCCCATCATGATGGGTATCGGTTATGACTCAATGACGGCATTCATCATCTGCTTCCTTGGTCCTAACCTGGGATATTGTGCTTCGACCATCGACCCGTTTAATGTTTTGATCGCCCAAGGCATCATTGGCATCGAGGGTAATCCGCAACTGTGGCTGCGCGCCGTTTCTTGGGTCATCTTCACTGCCGTCGGTATCGCATGGGCCATGCGCTACGCCATGCGCGTCAAGAAAAACCCCGAGTCGTCCATTGTGTACGAGGACGATAAGCTCAAGCGTATTGAGTTTTCCGTGACCGATGCCTCCATCGAGGAAGAGTTCACTATCCGTCAGAAGCTCGTGCTTATCGATTTTGCTTGCGGTATGGGCATTATCGTCTGGGGTCTTGTTACCCAGGGCTGGTACATGAATGAGATTTCCGCCGTGTTCCTTGGCATGGGCTTGCTTGCCGGTATCCTGGGCGGTCTTGACCAGCAGACAATCGCAGAGGAGTTCGTTAAGGGTCTCGCCGACTTTGCGTACGCTGCCATCGTTATCGGTATCGCTCGCGGTATTCTGGTCATCGCCGAGGGCGGCATGATCATCGACACCATCCTCCAGGCGCTCGCTACCGCGCTCGCCGGTGCACCCGCCGCCGTCTACACCACGTTTATGTATATCGTCCTTGGCCTGCTCTCTTTGCTGGTTCCCTCGAGTTCTGGCCTGGCGGCGCTCACCATGCCCGTTATGGGCCCCCTGACCGAGCTCATGGGCCTCAATCCCGAGGCGGCCGTCACCGCGCTCCAGTTTGCCAACCAGACCATCAACACCATCAGCCCCGTGGCGGGCATGACGGTCGCCGGTCTTGCCGTGGCTAGGATTTCGTTTGGCCAATGGTGGAAGACCATTTGGAAGTTCTTCATTTTCATGGTCGTCTTTGGCGTGATTGTAACGGCAATCTCTGGCATGCTTCCGGTGTAGGTGGTTGTGATGTCTGATCGTTTGACGGTCCTGACGTCTAAGAGCGTCTTTACCGGTACGGGGGACCTGCCGTTTGAAGGTTTCGTAGCGGTCCGTGGCAATCGAATTGAGGCTGTTGGCACCAAGTGTGAGGTAGCTTCGTATTTGACCCAGGCGGACGAGGTAGTTGACCTGGGCGACCGCACTGTCATGCCCGGCCTGATCGATGTGCATACCTTCTATACAGGTTGGGCGCTGCGGACGTTGGGGACTGATCTGTCCGGCATCGATGATGCCAAAGAGGCCGTGTCGCTCTTGCGTGCATGGAAAGAAGATCATCCGGATTGCGCGGCGGCTTTTGGCCACAACCTACCCGAAACGTTGGCATCGGATGCCGAGAACGCAAATACGGCAGCTGTGTTTGACGATTGTTTTGGCGATATCCCTGTCGTCTGCTTTACACCGGGTGCGGAGACCTGCGTTCTCAATGCTGCCGCCAGTGCGCGATACGGCTTTACACCCCAGGCGTGCTATGCCGAGAAGATCTGGCGCATGATGAGCGATTTCCTCGCGCTGCCCGAGGTGCGTGCCGGGTATTCGGACTACATGAGCATGCTTAACGAGCGCGGCGTTACCGCCATCAAGGAGATGGCGTTTGATGACTACTACGGCTTTGCCGACGAAATGGCTCGCCGTGAGGAATCTGGTGAGCTGACGGTTCGCGTCTCTATGATGTCGCAGCCGGTGGGTGCCGGTGCAAATCTGGCATATGCCCGCGAGGCGCGAGAGCGCTTCCGGGGACCGTTCGTTCGTTTTTCTGGCTTCAACCGTATGACCGATCGCGGCGTATGGGCGGGGCTTGCCGAGATGATTGATCCCTATGAGGACACGGCCGATGCGGGCGCTGCCGGCAAGACGGTCGTCGAGGAGCCAGAGTGGGATCTGATTGAGAACGAGCTGCGTGCAATTGATGCTGACGGCTTCCGATATTCCTTGCATTGCCAGGGCGATGGCGCCGTTCGTCGCACCGTGGCGCTCTATGCCTCGCTGCCTCGAGACGAGCATGGACGGATGCTTCGTCGCCATGCGATTACCGATCTCGAGAACTCTGACCCGACCGACCTTGTCGAGTTTGGCAAGTTAGGTGGAATTTGCGAGGTCTATCCGCAGATTCTGACGCTGGACCGGCGCGAGGATTGCCTGTCGATGATGCGTCGACAAATTGGCGAGACGCGACTTTTGCACAGCTGGAATCGCCGCGGCATGGAAGATTCCGGATGCACAGTGTGCTGCGGCACGGATCTGCCGCTGCTGATTCCGAGCCTGGGCGAGTCAATCTACAGCGCGTGCGGCGGATTCTTCGCCGACGGACTGCCCGTGAATGAGGTCAACACGCTGACGCTTGTCGAGCTCTTGCGCGCTTGGACTGCCGGGGGCGCGTACGACCTGATGCGCGAGGACGAGCTGGGTACGCTTGAGGTTGGCAAGCTTGCCGATATCTGCGTGCTCGATCGGGATGTGTTCGACCTCGATTATCGCGACGCACGCGATCTTGCGGTTGATATGACGATGTCGGACGGACAAATCGTGTTCGATCGAAATAAGGAGGCATAAGATGTCTGAATCCAAACCGACGCTGCACCGCGAACAGATTGCGGGCATGAATATCCACTACATCATGTGGTCGCTCGATTACTTCCTTGATGTGCAGCAGCGCTTGGGCTTTGAGTCCATTGAGCTGTGGTGCGCAGAGCCGCATGTGACGCTCGACCACACGGGCTACTTTGAGGCTGAGGTCCTGGCGAAAAAGGCTGCAGACCGTGGGCTTAGGTATCGTACTCTGTGCCCCGAGAACGTTGTCTATCCTTGGCAGTATTGCGCACGCAAACCGCTGCATGAGCAGCGCAGCCTGGCGTACTTTAAGCACGGCATTGAGCTTGCCGAGGTGCTTGGGTGCGACCGCATGTCCATCAACTCGGGCTGGGGCGACTGGGACGAGGACCGCGAGGAAGCCTGGAAGCGCAGCCGCGAGCACTTGTCCATTCTGGCGGAGTATGCCGGCGAGCACGGTCTGGTGCTTACGATGGAAAGCCTGCGTCCCGAGGAGAGCAACCTTGTGACGACGGTTTCCGATGCGAAGCGCATGATTGACGAGGTCGCGAGCCCGTACTTACAGCCCATGGTTGATACAACCGCGATGGGCGTTGCAGGCGAGACGCTCGAGGACTGGTTTGCCGCCTTTGGTGATGGGGCAATTCACGAGATGCACTTTATCGACGGTGACCCGTATGGCCATCTGGTGTGGGGCGATGGCAAGCACGATATGGACGCCTTCGTCGCCACGCTCAACGCCCATGGTTTCGACGGCATGCTGGGCCAGGAAATCACGGACGGTCGTTACTACGATGACCCGGCGGCGGCAGATGCCAAGAACATGGCCGCATTCGAGAAATATCTGATTGACTAAAACAACTATCGGCCACGCAACCAACGTCATTGATTGCGGGCCAAATAAGAAAGGAACTGGATATGAACGCACACGATCTGATCAAAGAGGCAATTGCCGAGAAGGGCAAGTTCGACAGCGTCTACTGGATTGCTTGCGGTGGCTCCATGATCGATTTGATTCCGGCTCATGAGCTTCTGCAGCGCGAGGCAACCACCTTCACTTCGTATATCTATACCGCGCGTGAATTCGACATTATGCGTCCGCGTCGTCTGGGCGAGAAGTCCCTGGTCATCGCTTGCAGCCACAGTGGCAACACCCCGGAGGTCGTCGAGGGCTGCGAGATTGCCCTTGCTGCCGGTGCTACGGTGATCGCCCAGACCGACAACGCTGGATCCAAGATTGACTCTGGCAAGTGGACCACGTGGGTCTACCCGTGGGGCGAGGGCGTGCCGCAGGCCGAGGTCCCCGCTGGTATTTCGCTGTCGCTTGCGGCCGAGCTGCTCGATCAGCAGGAGGGCTACGCCGATCTTGCCGATATGTATGCAGGTATCGCCGAGATGGATAAGATTCTTCCCCCGGCACGTGAGAAGGTAAATGCCGAGCTGGGTGATCGCTTTGCCAAGCTTTGCCAGGAGCACGAGTTCTTCTATATTCTGGGCAGCGGTCCCAACTTTAGCCAGACCTACGGTTTCGCTATCTGCTCTCTTATGGAGATGCAGTGGCAGCACTGCAGCTACATCCACTCTGCCGAGTACTTCCACGGCCCCTTCGAGGCTACTCAGGATGGCGTTTTTTACTTCCTGCAGATGGGCTCCAGCGAGTGCCGTGCTATGGACGAGCGCGCCCTGGCGTTCCTTAAGACGCATACCGATACGCTGATGGTGCTCGATGCCAAGGAGTACGGTATGGAAGCCGTGCCGGCGAGCGTCCGTGCCTATCTGGACCCGGTGCTGTTCTACGCCATGAACTGCGAGCTGCGTGCCGCACGCGGCAAGGTGTTTGATCACGATCCCGATTTCCGTCGCTATATGGGTGTTGTCGAGTACTAGAAGGAGCAAAGGCCATGGCATTTAACGTTAACGCGCTCGGATTTGGCGACAACGTCGTCGATCGCTACGAGCATATCCACACCATGTATCCCGGCGGCAATGCGGTGAACTTCGCCGTTTATGCCAAGAAATGCGGTGCCGCACGCTCCGCATACATGGGCATTTTTGGCAATGATGCCGCTGCCGAGCATGTCATTGCAAGCCTCGAGGATGAGGGTATCGAGCTTGACAAGTGCGAGCAGATGATTGGCGAGAACGGAGCGGCTCGCGTGACCGTCGTTGACGGTGACCGTGTCTTCCTTGGCTCCAACGAGGGCGGTATCCGTGGCGATGCGCGCTATGTCCTCGATCGCTTTGACCTTGCGTACATGAAGCAGTTCGATGTGGTTCATTCGGGTAACTATTGCTTTACCGAGCGCGAGCTTCCCAAGTTGAAGGCTGCGGGCGTCACGGTCTCTTTTGACTTTTCGGACGACTCCACCGACGAGTACTACGAGCAGATTGCGCCCTACGTCGATTTTGCTTTCTTTAGCGCGGCGGATGCCGCGAGCGAGGACGAGATTCGCGAGCGTTTGGCATGGGTGAAGGGCCTGGGTCCGCGTTTTGTGTCGGCTACGGCGGGCGCCGAGGGCTGCATTGCTTACGACGGCGAGCGTTATTACCGCCAGCTGGCTAAACCGGTAACGGACATGAAGGACACCATGGGGGCGGGCGACTCGTTCCTCACCTCGTTTTTGATGTGCTATCTCGATTCCGCTAAGCGTGGTGAGGATGGCGCCGAAGCCATCGAGCGCGCGCTCGACTTTGCTGCCGGGTTTGCCTCGACCGTGTGCGGTATGGAAGGTTCTTGGGGCCACGGAGCACCAATCGTCGAATAGCTTAAGAAAGCGTACGGCGGTTTGGCTATGAGGCCTTGGACAGCCGATGCAAAACAATAAGCGAAACGCGAAAAGGGGGCTCGCCATGTGGTGGGTCCCCTTTTGAACATTGGAGAAGACCATGGGTATTAAAGCGTGTGCGGCTGGTTTTTGCTGCGCGGACGTCTATCAAAACATCGGCGTGTTCTATCCGACTGGTAACGGCATTGACTGGGGTATCCATCTTGCACGAATGGGCGTTTCGGTATCCGCCGTGTCGGTTGTCGGCAAGGACGAGTACGGAGACAAGATGAGAGAGGCACTGGCCGCTGAGGGGTTCGATATCTCACATCTGCGGGTGGAGGATGGCGACACCTCGGTGATGCTCATGGCATTGAAAGACGGCGTCGATCGCGTGCATCTCGAGGCAATCGATGGCGTAATGGAGACATATCGTCCGAATGAAGATGACCGGGCGTTTATCCTAGAGCATGACATCATTCATACCGACCTGTTTGGCAATTGTTTGGACCTCCTGCCCGAATGGCATGATGCGGGCAAGACGGTGGTTATGGACTTCTCGGTGTTCAGCCAGGATCCCGAATATGCATGCGAGGCTCATTTTCCTTACGTAGACTATGCGTTCATGTCGTTTGAAGAGGACACTCCGGAGCTGCGAGACTGGGTACGCCACGTGCAGGAATTGGGACCGCGCGTTGCGGTTGCCACGCTTGGCGAGAAGGGAAGCATTGCCTATGACGGTGAGTGCTTCTATGAGTGCGGGATCGTACCGGCGGAGAAGGTCGTTAATACCGTGGGTGCCGGCGACTCGTATATTGCCGGGTTTACCAAGGGCGTGATCGATGGCCTTGATATTCCGGCGTGTATGAAGGCGGGCGCTGAGCTGTCGTCCCGAGTGATTGGTTCGTTTGAGCCGTACTAGGGTCAAATGCCTGGAAAGGAGTACGAAATGGTTATCGACATGTTGGTCCATCCTATGCTCTACGGCGAGATCTGTAAGCCGGGTGATGAGCCTGATGGATTCGGCTTTTGGTCACGAGAATTTGGTATGGGGCATATGGGCCCCATGGATTGGGATGAGCTTCAAGTCGAGATGGACGTCTGCGATGTGCAGAAGAGCGTGCTCATGCCGCTCGATGTAACCACGGCATGCGGAGGGCACTTTGGCGCCAACGACCAGATTGCCATGCTGGTTGCCGCGCATCCCGATCGTCTGTGGGGATTTGCGAGCGTAGACCCGCAGGTGAGCGGTGCCGCAGACGAATTGGAGCGCGCCTTTACCGAGTTGGGGGCAAAGGGGCTTTGCCTGCATCCTGCAAAGCAGGGTTTTGCCCCCGATGATGCTGTGGCCGAGCCGCTTTACGAGCTGTGCGAGCGCTATAACAAGCCGGTGGTTTTCCATGCCGGTATGTCTTGGGAGCCTGGCGCAGAGCTCTCGCGCAGTAACCCGCTTGCATTTGAGCACACAATCGCAACGCATCCAAATGTGCGCTTTAGTTTGACTCACTTTGGCTGGCCCTGGGTGCGCGAGACCGTGGCGATGCTGCTCAAGTATCCCAACTGCTACACGGACACCTCTATCACTTACATCGATTCGCCCGAGGAGATGATGCAGCGTCTTTTCACGGTCGATATGGGGCCGCTGTGGTATGAGCGCGCGCTATCGCACCAAGTGATGTTCGCCAGCAATACGCCGCGCTTCCGTGCATTCAAACTCAAGCGGGCGCTCGATACCGTGCCCATGCGCGATGATGCACGAGAAAGGCTCTACTGGGGTAATGCCCTGCGTTTTCTTGAAGGGGATGAGTAAACATGGTGACGCTCGAGACATTGAGCTATCTATCGACTGCTCCGGACCAGTTCATCGATATTACCGAAGACGTGCACGCTGCCATCGAACGCAGTTCGGTGACCAATGGCTTGGCAGCGATTATTTTGTCGCATACGACCTGTGGAATCGTGGTAAACGAGGGGCTGCCCTGCGTGGAGACGGATCTTATGGAGACGCTTGATCGCATCGCCCCACTCGATGCCCCCTATGCGCATGCACACTTCCTGCCGAGCTATGGAGCCACCGGCAACAACTCCTGTGGGCATATCAAGAGCATGATTTGTGGAAACAGTTGCTTCTTTCCCGTCCAAGATGGCCACATCGTGTGCGGAAGTGCCCAGAACATCTATCTTGCGGAGTTTGACGGTCCGCAGAAGCGAAAAGTGTACGTCGAGGTGCTGGGGGAGTAACGTCCCTGCAATAACTCTATGAAGGAGCACGTTATGTCGTTTCTAACCTCGATGTTCAAGACCGAAAAGCCGGTTATCGGAATGCTGCACCTGCGTCCTCTGCCGGGCGATCCACTGTATTACCCGGGCGGAAGCGTGTCGCAGGTCGTGGAAGCCGCCAAGCGCGATCTTGAGGCGTTGCGGCAGGGCGGTGTCGATGGCATTTTGATTACCAATGAGCTCTCGATGCCCTATGAGCAGCACGTTTCTCCCTCAACCCTTGCATCGATGGGCTATGTAATCGGGGCTCTATCCCATGATCTGTCGACCCCTTGGGGAGCCGAGGCTATTTACGACGGTGATGCCACAATCGAGCTGTGCGCTGCTGTCGATGCGCAGTTCACGCGCTGCAATTTTTGCGGTGCCTGGGCCGGTGATCTCGGGCTGATTAATCGAGATTTCGCGCACACCATGCGTCGCAAGGCGGCGCTGCGCCTGGACGACCTCAAGCTTTTTCACTTCATCACGAGCGAGGGGGAGGTTTATCTCAACGACCGCACGACTGCGGACATTGCCGATTCACTTCTCTTTAATTGCCTTCCGGATGCAATGGTCATCGGCGGTTCGGCTGCCGGTCGTGGCGCTTCGGGCGAGCTTGCCGATGAAGTCCGCGAGCGTGTTGGCGAAGTACCTGTGGTATGTGGC
>DBFMRS010000070.1:0-11579 GCA_048387515.1 Collinsella sp. | reverse complement strand
CGATGAGTACTGAATCGTTGGGATTGAGCAGCTGCTTGGCGAGCTTGAGGCGGCGCTCCATGAAGGCAAGCCACTTGGAGTGGCGATAGGCGTCGGAGCCGTCGACGTAATCATTGTTGTATTTCCAGTCGCGGGCGCCAGTGTTATAGGGTGGGTCAATATATATACAGTCCACTTTGCCTGCATAGGCAAAGGCTAAGGTTTCAAGAGCATGGTAGTTTTCGCCGTTAATGACAACCTGATAGGGCTTATCGCCACCGCGCTCAACACGCCCAGTCTCTTTGAGGCCGGCATAAATCGGCTGGTCATATTCAGCGACAGGCACGACATCGTCGACAGCAACGGGGCGGGGCTCGCATTCGTTTTCGTCATATGAGGGCGATTGATATGGCTTTAGATCAGCAACCCCCCCCCCGAACGGTATTTACCAACCATAACAGTTGGGAGTTAGAGTCCTCTTTTCTACCACGCTCGGGAAGTACCTGTACGACATCGCCCTTCATGATAGGTTTGCCATAAAGGCGAAGTCGTTCTGGACGGTTGTGTTCAAATACAAGCCCAAACTGGCGCTGCGCAGCAAAGGCGCGGATGTCGGCAGCGAGCTGACGATCGCCCAGTTTGACAGCGCGATCAACAAGGTTCTGAACGACTGCTTGCGCCGTCTGGGACATCACTTCTCCCCCTTGCACTTCTCGTCAATCCATTCGCGCAGGACTTTAGCCACTGTCTTATCCTGGCGCGCGGCATAGGACTTAAGAGCCCGCTTATCCTCGCGGGTTATCGAAAGCGTGAACTTATCCAGCTCCCTTTCGGCATGAACAGCCTGATCTTCCTCCATGGTCGCCCCTCCGAATTGACCTGTTCTACGTTCCTTAATTGGCCGAAACCATTTTACTTCAAAATACGTAATTACGTAATTACGTAATTACGTAGATAATTTAAGCCATGCAGCACTCAATCACTAGTCAATATTCGTTGAGGAATCGTTGGGGATAACGAATATATCGAGGTAGACACCCGTTTTTGCCGTCTGTGAGTACCTGCAAATCGATACCCAAAACGTCGTGAGTACATTTTGAGTACCAGTCCGAGCGGCCTCTTGCGGGCGGACGCAATCTGCCGGTCAGCATTAATTAGAAATAAATTGATGACGTTGCTTCGGTAATTGAAAGCACTTTAAAACATACCAGCAAACAATAATCCCAGCTAAACAGCTTGAGAGATTGCGTGGCTGGTTTGCATGCACCACATACACCACAATGCATAAGCACCCATGGCACGCAAATAAAAAACGAGGGAGGCCGTTTCCGACCTCCCTCGCAAAGGGTCTCTGATTATTCCCACTCAATCGTCGCGGGCGGCTTGGACGTAATGTCGTAACACACGCGGTTTGCACCGGGAACCTCGGCCACGATGCGGCCGGAGATGCGGGCCAGCACGTCGTAGGGTAGCTTGGCCCAGTCGGCGGTCATGGCATCGCTGGACTCGACGGCACGCAGGATGATCGGGCGCTGATAGGTGCGCTCGTCGCCCATAACGCCAACGGACTTGATGTCGGGCAGAACCGCAAAGTACTGCCAGCAGCTGTGCTCGGAGTTGCGCTCGCCGGTCTGTTCAAACAGACGCTGGTTGTAGGCGTCGAGCTCCTCGCGCACGATGGCATCGGCGTTCTTGAGGATCTCGAGCTTCTCCTTGTCGACCGCGCCGATGATGCGAATGGCCAGGCCCGGGCCCGGGAAAGGCTGACGGAACACAATGTGACCCGGCAGGCCCAGTGCCAGACCAAGCGCGCGGACCTCGTCCTTAAAGAAGTGGTCGAGCGGCTCAATGAGGTCGAAGTGCACGCCCTCGGGGAACGGGATCAGGTTGTGGTGGCTCTTGATGGTGGCCGTCTTGCCGCCCGTCTTGCGAGCGCCGGACTCGATGATGTCGGGGTAGATGGTGCCCTGAGCCAGGTACTTGACCGGCTTGCCATCGGTCTCGAGCTGCTGCGCCACAGCGAAGAACTCTTTCCAGAACTGCGTGCCGATGATGCGGCGCTTCTCCTCGGGCTCGGTCACGCCGGCCAAAAGCTCGGCATAACGGTCCTCGGCGTGAACGTGGATAAAGTCGACGTCAAACTGCTTGGTGAAGACCTCCTCCACCTGCTCGGGCTCGCCCTTGCGCAGCAGGCCGTGGTTGATGAACACGCAGGTCATCTGCTTGCCCACGGCGCGGGCGCCCAGGGCGGCCACGACGGAGGAGTCGACGCCACCGGACAGGGCCAGAATCACGCGGTCGTCACCGACCTTCTCGCGGAACTCGGCCGTCATGGTCTCGACCAGGTTGTCCATGCTCCAGTTGGGCTCCAGACCGCAGATCTCAAACAGGAAGTTGCTCAGCAGCTGCTGACCATACTCGGAGTGCTTGACCTCGGGGTGGAACTGCGTGGTGAAGATCTTGCGCTCGACGCACTCCATGGCGGCAACCGGGCACACGTCGGTGCTGGCGGTAACGGTAAAGCCCTCGGGCACCTCGGAAACGGCGTCGCGGTGGCTCATCCACACGGTTTGCTCCATGGGCGTGGAGTTAAAGAGCTTGGCGCCGGCCGTGCGCGTGATGGTAGCGCGGCCGTACTCGCCCACCTCGGAGTGGCCGACCTTGCCGCCGAGCGTCACGGCCGTGATCTGATGGCCGTAGCAAAAGCCCAGGACGGGAAGGCCCAGGTCAAAGATGGCGGGGTCGATAGACGGAGCGTCCTCGGCATACACAGAGGCCGGGCCGCCGGAAAGAATGAGCGCAGAGGCGTTCATCTCGCGAATCTCGTCGGCCGAGATGTCGCAGGGGACGATCTCGGAATACACGTTGAGGTCGCGGACGCGACGGGCAATGAGCTGACCGTACTGCGCACCAAAGTCGAGTACGAGGACCTTTGCGGAAGCCTTTTGATCCATGGTTCCCCCTCTTGTTGGCGGGGAGCCGGTGCCCACCCGCGTGAATGAACGAAAATAGCGTTCATAGTGTACACGTTATATGGGGTTTCTCGTCCCTCGCAGCCATCAGCGCACGGCAAACGCACGACCTGGCCCTATTTGACGGCAATTGAAGTGTTACCAAACGTTACAGATGATGTAATACGTTTGAACATTGGACGCCCTGTGCCACAATACTGCCGAACGACTCCGCCTCTGCGGCGGCAAATACGATAGGAATACCAGCATGAAGCGCATACTTCTCATCGCCACGGGCGGCACCATCGCATCGACCGAGGACGGCAACGGCCTCTCCCCCGCCCTGACCGGTGAGGAGCTCGCCCAGAGCGTCCCCGAGATCTCGGGCCTCTGTGAGCTCGACGTCGTGCAACCCATGAACATCGACAGCACCAATATGCGCCCGAGCGACTGGATGCGTATCCGCGATGTCATCGTCGAGGGTTATGCCGACCACGACGGCTTCGTGATTCTGCACGGCACCGACACCATGAGCTATACCGCGGCAGCGCTTTCCTACCTGATTCAGGACAGCCCCAAGCCCATCGTGCTCACCGGCTCGCAAAAGCCCATGGGCAATCCCTTTACCGACGCCAAGCTCAACCTGTACCAGAGCCTGCTCTATGCGCTCGACGAACACTCGCACGACGTCTCAATCGTGTTTGGCGGCGTAGCCATTGCCGGCACGCGCGCCCGCAAACAGCGCACCATGAGCTTTAACGCGTTCATTAGCGTCAACTATCCGCCCATCGCCTATATCCGCAACGACCGCATCGTGCGCAACGGGCTTCACGGCACGCATCAGGGCGAAAACCCGGTGCGTTTCTACGACAGCATCGACCCGCGCGTGTTTGTCCTTAAGCTCACGCCCGGCGTAAACCCGGGCATCCTCGACGCCCTTGCCGATAGCTACGACGCCGTGATTTTGGAGACCTTTGGCATTGGCGGTATCCCCGAGTTTGGTGAGTCGGGCGAGTCATTCCAAGAGGCAATTTTCCGCTGGGTCGATTCGGGCCGCACTGTCGTTATGACCACGCAGGTCCCCGAAGAGGGCCTCGATCTGGGCGTTTATGAGGTCGGCCGTGCTTACGCCGATCATCCGGGTATTTTGCGCGGCGACGACATGACCACCGAGACGCTCGTGGCCAAGACCATGTGGGCGCTCGGCCAGTCACGCGATGCGGCAGAGATTCAGCGCCTGTTCTACAGCCAAGTCAACCACGACCGTATCCCGATGGCTTAATCTCTAAGGCAGCTCCACTTATCGCAACCTTAAACGACAGGTGGTCCCCCTCGGGCCGTGCAAAAATCGGAGTATTCTGCAATTTTTCCGCCGGAGGCATAGAATCGGCCGATTGTTAGACGAACTTTTAGGACGAAGGTTCCGGCTAGTTAATATTTATTCCTCATTTTTATTTAGTATGTGGATTAACTACTGCCAAAAAGGCAAAGCCAGCCGCTCGGGCTACCATCTACGGCCGAACTGGTGCTGAATACTCGCGATTTTGCACATCGCAACCAGGGGGACCCGCCCAAAGAGCGTCAAATACAGCGGGGGAACGCCCTATTCGATGCCCTCGAGAAGTTCTGACACCGTCATGCCGAGTGCGGGCGCGATCTTAAATAGAACCTTGAGCGTGAAATTTGCCGTCCCATCTTCGATTCGGTCGAGGTAGGGGCGGCTGATTCCTGTCGCCACACAAAAATCAACCTTGGAGATACCAAGGTCCCTGCGTGTCTCTTCGACCCGCCTGCCAAGAATCTGTTTCGCACGTTCGTCCATGCAGCCGAGTTTGAAATGGAGCCGAACATAAACGTAAACTATAGTTTACGTTTTCCCGAATACACAGGAGTTTTCTATGTCGGGTTCTTCGGTCCGCATGTACCGAGCCACGCTTCGCACAAACAGCGCACCGCCCAAGCTCGTCGTCGTTGAAGCTGAATGCCTTTCGCCCGATGAGCGCACAGCATTTACATTGCTATCAAGTCGCGTCGCCGCCGTTCTGGTCCCCTGCCCGACGCAAGGCGAACTTGCCATCCAATGCCAAGCGCACAGCTGCTCGCTCAATCAGGTTGCCGTAATCGCAACCAGCCAACGCGGCCTGCCGCTCCTTTTAGAAGCCGGCATAGCACTCGCCCTTCGCGGCGCCGGATACGAAAACGAGGCCGCCGCCGATGTAGTCTTTCAACCACGGTCGAGCGGCGGCCTCGCAGCAGCCATTGAATATGCGTGCAGGCTCGTTGCCTAGAAGGACAAGCTAGAAACCAAAGCCAAAGCCCGTTCCGGTAATCGCCGAGTACATAAAGTAAACGTTGATCACGTTGAGGAACACACCCGTGATGCAACCGTTGCGCAGGTAGCGCTCGCACACGATGCGCGCCATGGCGGCGGAGTCATCATTGTTCTTTGCTTGACGACCGGCGGTAAAAAACGTCGCCACGCCGAGCAGCAGGTTGAGCACCGGCAGCGCCAGCAGCTCGTAGCTCTTGCCCCAACGCGTCACCTCGCCTGCTGCGTTAAACTTTGTTGCCACCTCGGGACCAATGTTGGGGATAACAAACGCTGCAACCACCAGCGGAATCACCGCAAGTACGAGCAGCGCAATACCCATGTAGCCAGCTTTTTTGCCATATTTAAACATGCGCGTCGTCCTTACACGTTAAAGCGGAAGTGCACGACGTCGCCATCGGCCATAACATAGTCCTTGCCCTCAATACGCAGTTTGCCGGCGGCCTTGGCGCCCTGCTCACCGCCGAGCTCGATGTAGTCGTCATAGCCAATGACCTCGGCCTTAATAAAGCCACGCTCAAAGTCGGTGTGGATGACACCGGCGGCCTGCGGGGCGGTCGCGCCCTGACGCACCGTCCAGGCCTTGACCTCCATCTCGCCGGCCGTAAAGAACGACTGCAGGCCGAGCAGCTTGTAGGCGGCCTGCGCGAGCACGTCCAGGCCGGGCTGCTCCAGGCCCAGGCTCTCCAGGTAGTCGGCAGCGTCCTCGGGATCGAGCTCGGAAAGCTCGGCCTCGATCTTGGCGCAGATAGGCAGCGGCTTGACGCCGTCGATGGGCGCCAGATCGTCGTTGAGCATATCCTCGTCCACGTTGGCCACATACAGGATGGGCTTCATGGTGAGCAGGAACAGACCCTTGGCGGCGGCACGCTCCTCGTCGGTCATCTCCATGGATGCGGCGCGCTTGCCCTCGTTGAGCCAGGCAAGCAGGCGCTTGGCGACCTCGAACTTGGGCATGAGCTCCTTGTCGCGCTTGGCCTCCTTCTCGAGCTTGGGCAGCTGCTTCTCGAGCGTGCCCATGTCGGCCAGGATGAGCTCGGTCATGATGGTGTCGGCATCGCCGGCGGGATCGACGAACTCGCCCGTGCGGCCCACCTCACGCATGACGTTGGGGTCCTTAAAGTAGCGCACGACCTCGCAGATGGCGTCGGTCTCGCGAATGTTGGCCAGGAACTGGTTGCCCAGGCCCTCGCCCTCGTTAGCGCCCTTCACCAGACCTGCGATGTCGACGAACTCGACCGTCGCCGGCACAATACGACCCGGGTTAACGATGTCGGCAAGCTTTTGCAAGCGGCTATCGGGCACGTCGACGATACCCACGTTGGGGTCGATCGTGGCAAACGGGTAGTTGGCGGCAAGGCCAGTCTTTTTGGTAAGCGCGGTGAACAGCGTCGACTTGCCCACGTTGGGCAGGCCCACGATACCGATGGAAAGGGACACGACAGCTCCTTTTGGTACAGGTACTTCAAACCGTATAAGTATAGCGCCGCCGCAGCATCCGGGCGAATCCGGACACCGCGGCGGCGCAAATGAAGCAGAGATAGAGCTCGCTGACTAGTCCGCGAGCTTTTCCACCTGGTCGAGCATCTTGTCCAGCTTGGCCTTTGCCTCGGCCTTGACCTTCTCAGCTTCTTCGTGAGCCTTGGCCTTCTGGGCAGCCTTTTCCTCGGCTTCGGGATCGACGACGACCAGATTGGACGCGTCATGCTCAACCAACTTGAGCGCATGCTCGGGGCACACCTTGACGCAGGCACCGCAGCCCAAGCAATACGTGGACTCCAGCGCAAAGCGACCGCTTCCCACCAAATCGCAGGCAAACGTGGGGCACACGTTGACGCACTCGCCGCACGACGTGCACTTGTCAAAATCGCATTCCGGCGTGCTCACCTGCATGTTCTGGGCAAGCTCGGGATGGTTCTGCAGTGTCGAGAGCACCAGCTGCCGCCCGTGCGTGAGCGAACGGCGACGCTTGGTCGTCGTGGTGCCGCACATGGTGTTGAGCGTGCGCTCGAGCTGCGTGATCTGGTGACGATGAGCCTTCAACTTCTGCGTCACCGAGGCCAGCGCCGCCGTCGCCGGATTGAGCTTGGTCACCGTCAGGCCCGTGGTGCGGGCAATCTTATCCATGTACTCCTTGCGCTCGTACTCGCGGCGCTTATGGCATTTGAGGCTCTTGGGGTCGACCTCCAGGCCCATGCCCGTACCCGCCCACTCCTCGGCGGTAGCAATGGCCTCGCCCAGAATGTCCTCGCCACCGGTGTTGCGGCACTTATCGCACACGCCCAGTGGCAGGTAGACGCTCACGTTGGGATAGTCCGCCAGTACCGAGAACCAGGTCTCGGCCGTAATGTCGCCCACGCAGGCAACGACGACCTCGTTTTCGCGCGGCATGCGCTTGAGGGCGCGTGTGCAGGTGACGTAGGCGGTCTCGTGGCTCGTAGCAGCAGAGACGATATCGTCATACAGGTTTTTGGGCGCCAGGCGCGGCGAGATGATCGCCTCGGTCGGACAGGCAGCGGCGCACAGGCCGCACTTGCGACAGGAGTCGAGGATCTCGATGGCGTCTTCCTCGACCTCGATAGCGTTGACCGGGCACACGTCCATGCACGCGGTGCAACCGCTCTTTTCGTTTTTGCAGGTCAGGCACGGAATGGTGTTGCCGCGCGGACGCTCCTTGTAGTCGGCAGGATTCCACTGCGGTGCCGACGGATCGAGCGCATCGGTCACGCCGCCAAGCGGGTTTTTAAGAAAGTCGAAACCCTTGCTGATCTCGATAATGTCATCAAACAGATCGTGTTCCTGCGCCATGCGCGGCCCCTCCCTGAGCAGTGCAAACAAGCAAGAGATAATGATACGCTATCGGCCCACACCTCGGGCAAATTACACGCGGCGCACCTTTGAGGCAAATAGCCTATGCCTATCGCCGCCTCGATTGCACAAGGTCGATCAAGCGCCTAGCTATGCCTCGCGCATGAGCTGCACGAGCTTTTGTCTGGTCACCTTGGCCTGTTCGTTAGCCATATTGCGTTCGTTTCTAAAGGCCGCATCTGCAACGCTCATCAGGTCGGTAACGGAAATCTCGCCAAGTCCCAGCTCCGCGAGCGTCGTCGGTAGGCCGACGCGCTGGCAAAACTCGAGCACCTGATCAAGCTCGGGCGCACGCTCCAAACGAAGCTGGACCACTAGGCCAAATGCCACGGCCTCGCCGTGCATGGCCTTGCACTCGGGCAGGATCGTCAACCCGTTGGCGATGGCATGTGCCAACGCCAAGCCACCGCTCTCAAAGCCGACGCCCGAGAGCAGAATATTGCACTCGATCAGGCGCTCAACCGCCGGCGATATACGGCCCTTTTTGAGATCGCGCTTGGCAGCGACGCCGCACTCCATGAGTGTGTCATAGCAGGCACGAGCCGCAACCAAAGCCAAGTGCCCCGGCGCGCCACCGTGTTCGTTGACGCCGTGCGCCGCGGCGCACGAACGCGCCTCGAAGTACGTTGTCAGTGCATCGCCCATGCCAGCGACCGTCATACGCAGCGGGGCCGCCGCGGCCACGTTGGTATCGACCACGACCAGGTCTGGATTCTTCTCGAGCATCAGGTAGCGGTCGAACGACCCATCCTCGTGATACAGCACCGAAATCTCGCTGCACGGACCGTCCATCGATGCCGCCGTGGGGCATACGCACAACGGCAACTCGGCATAAAACGCAACGGCCTTGGCGATATCGAGCATTTTGCCGCCGCCAATACCCACTACCATGTCGCAATACTCGGCCTGGGCTTCCTTAGCCATTTCGACAACGGCCTCTTCCGTACACGGACCGTCATAAATCTTAAAGAACGGCTCACTCAGATCGTCGTCCAGAAATCCATCGACGATCTGCCTGCACAGCCGATCCTCGGTGCCCTGGTCAAACAAGACATAGGCAGCGCAGCCCAACCATGTCAAATACCTGCCTTGACGCGACAGTTCGCTCGGCCCCTGAACATACCGGCCGGGACCGCCGTAAACCATAGGAAGCGCCATACGCGAATCCGCCCTTCATCAAACAACGATTGGTGCAAAGTAACCTGACCCCTTTGCACCATAGCAAAAAGGGGCAAAGCCATCTGTCGGCTTTGCCCCTTCCTTAGCTTGATTTACTCATCCATGAGATAGTAGTGGCCCAGTGCGTCTGCACCCAGAATGGCGTTTGCGACCATCTCGGGCGTCACCTCAAACGGCATGTTGCACATGGTGTCCTCGGGCGCGCACGCGGCCTCGGCAACAATCATGGCCTTCTCGCGCGTAAGCTCGGCAACGCCAAGTTCCTTCATCGTGACCGGCAGACCCAGCTCAATGCAGAAGCCCAAGACTTCCTCGAGCTTCTCGGTCGGGGCATCCTCGAGTACCAGCTGGACGATGGTGCCGAAGGCGACCTTCTCGCCGTGATACATGCTGTGGCACTCGGGCAGCATCGTCAAGCCGTTATGGATGGCATGGGCCGCAGCGAGACCCGAGCTCTCAAAGCCAATGCCCGAAAGCAGCGTATTGGCCTCGATGATGTGCTCGACGGCAGGCGTGAGCGCGCCCTTCTCCAGCGCGACCTTGGCCTTGACGCCATCGGCCATAAGCGTCTCGTAGCAGAGCTTGGCGAGCGCCAGACCGGTCATTCCGCCCTTGCCGCCGGCACAGGTGCCGCCGTCGGCATCGTGCGTCGCCTGAGCCTCGAAATAGGTTGCGAGCGCATCGCCCATACCGGAAACCGTCAGGCGCACCGGGCTCGCCGCGATAACCGTCGTATCCATCAGGACAATGTTGGGGTTTGCCTTAAGGAACAGGTACTTATCGAACTGGCCGTCATCGGTGTAGAGCACCGAAAGTGCCGAGCACGGTGCATCGGTCGAAGCAATGGTGGGGCAAATGATAACCGGGGACTCCAGGTAATAGGCGACGGCCTTCGCGGTGTCGAGGATCTTGCCGCCACCGACGCCGACGATGATGTCGCAACCGTTGTCGCGAGCGAGCGCAACCAGGCGATCGACCTCGCCCTTGGAGCACTCGCCGTTAAAGTCCTCAAACAGCAGCTCGGCCTTAGCCTCGGCAAAGCCGCCCTCGATCTTGGCACCGACGCGCTTCTTGCCCGAAGGCGTCACGATGACGAGGGCCTTAGCGCCGAGCGGCTCGACATAGGAGCCGAGCTTGGCGAGCTCGTCCGGACCCTGGATGTACTTGCTGGGGCTATTGAAAATTGCAGCCATAACTATCCCATTCTCTAAAAAAGAAAGGGGCTCCGTACAGATACGTGCGGAGCCCCTCGTTACGATAACAAGAGTCGATTAGAAATCGATATCGGTGTCGTAGTAGCAGGCCTTGAGGATCTTCTCGAAGTCGGCAGCCTTGGTCTCACGCGGGTTCTCGGGCGTGCAGGCGTCCTGCTCGGCGTTCGCGGCGATCTCGGGCAGCTTGGCGAGGAACTCCTCCTCGGAAACCATCTGCGGGTTCTCGGCGTCGACCTTCACGCCACCATTCGCGTAATCCTTGATGGACTGCGGAATGTTGAGCTGGTCGTTGAGATCGCGAATCTTCTGGACGAGTGCAGCGATGAGCTCCTCGTTGGTCTCGCCGGGAAGGTGCAGGATCTCCTTGGCCACGTAAGCGTAACGCTCGGCAGCACGGGGATCCTTGGAGTTCCACTGGATGACCTTGCCCAGGTACATGGCGTTAGCGGCACCGTGGATGATGTGGCCGTTCTCGAAGGCAGCACCGGTCTTGTGAGCCATGGAGTGAACGATGCCGAGCAGGCCCGAGGAGAAGGCGATACCGGCGATGCACTGAGCCTCGTGCATGTGCTGACGGGCCTCATGGTCGCCAGCATAGGACTTGGGCAGCCACTCGACGATCTCGCGGATGCCGTGCAGAGCGTTGGCGTCGGTGAACATAGAGGCGCAGGTGGAAACGTAGGCCTCCATGCAGTGGGTCAGAGCATCCATGCCGGTGTGAGCGCACAGCTTGGCGGGCATGGTGTAGGTGAGCTCGGGGTCGACGATGGCGACATCAGGGGTGATGTTGAAGTCGGCCAGCGGGTACTTGATGCCCTTGGCGTAGTCGGTAATGACGGAGAACGCGGTGACCTCGGTAGCGGTGCCGGAGGTAGAGGAGATGGCGCAGAAATGAGCCTTCTGACGCAGCTCAGGGAAGCTGAACGGCTGGATGATGTTGTCGAAGGACTCCTCGGGATACTCGTAGAAGACCCACATGGCCTTAGCGGCATCGATGGGCGAGCCGCCACCGATGGCGATAATCCAGTCGGGCTCGAACTCGCGCATGGCCTCGGCGCC
>DBFMRS010000069.1:0-4459 GCA_048387515.1 Collinsella sp. | reverse complement strand
GGTCACCTCGCCGGAAACGGACTCGACAGCAGCGGTGCTACCCTTGTCGGCGGCGTCGGATGCGCCGGAGCCGCCGCAACCAACGAGACCGAGACCGACGATGCTGGCAAGACCACCAGCGAGGCCGAGGAACTGACGACGAGAATAAGCCTGATCGAGCATGATCTTCCTTTCATACATGCAACTCACGGGCACCCTGCCCGCTTTGCTGTTTGGAAAGATACGGCCTCGATCGAGCGGCGCCCGCGCCAACTGCGGTTTCTTACGGGCTATTGATAGACCCTTACCGCAAGCGCAGCACGGCCTTTACAAACGAATAACAAACCCGCCACCAAGCATGACCCGCCTTTTACACCAATAAAAACAAAGTTGCGGTGAAATAGTTCCTGCTTGGCCATCAAATGGCCCATTCTAGGAACTATTCCACCGCAACTTAGATTGGGAAACCGCGAGACCTTAAAGCTCTAATTCATTCAAACGGAGGATCGCCACGATATAAATCTTGAGCGCCTGCTTGAGCTGTTCCTCGTTGGCGCACTCGTTGGGGCCGTGCATCTGGCCGCCCCATGCGGGCAGCTCCAGGCCGGTCTCCTCGGGGCCAAACGACACGGCGCGGGCAAAGTTGCGCGCATACGTGCCGCCGCCCATGGCAAAGGGCTCAGCATGCTTGCCCGTAAACTCGTTATAGGTATCAATAAGCGCCTTCACGGCCGGATCGTCGGCAGACACCGAGAACGGCACCTTAGCGCGACCCAGCTGGCACGTCACGCCAAAACGGCCCACGAGCGGGTCGAGCTGCTCGCGGATGGTATCGGCACTCGTGCTGTCGGGGAAGCGCACGTCGATGACCTGCTCAATATGGCCATCCGCCACGCGGATGACGCCAGCGTTGCAGGTAAGCGGGCCAAACGCCGGACTCGTCGCATCGATACCCAGGCCGCGGCCATAGGCATCCGCATGCACAAAGGCCAGGAACTTGACGAACTCGTGCTCGGCAGGCGTCAGCAGGCGCTCATCGCGTGCACCAAACGCGTCCTCGGCCTCGCGCAGATACGCCACGATCAGGCCGACGGCGTTAATCGTTCCCTCGGGCATCGAGGCATGACCGCCAATGCCATGGGCAAAAATCTGCGCGTGCCCGTTATCGAGCGCCGTAATCTCCAAGCGGTCGGCGTTCTCGACCGGCGCCGGCAGCTCATCGGCGGCAATCGCGAGCTCGCAGATGGACTGCGACGGAATGGCGTTGCTCGCCTCGGCACCGCTCCAGGACACAATGCGCCCGCCGTCGATCTTGGTGCTCGCAAACGTCGCCCCAAACTGGCCCTTCTCGGCATTGCAGACCGGGAACTCGGCATCAGGCGTAAACAGAAAGTCTGGGTTGGGGTAGTTCTCCAGATAATGGTGAACGTCGGACATGCCCACTTCCTCATCGCAGCCCAGCAGCGCGCGGAAGGTGTAGCGCGGAACAATGCCGTGCTTGAGCAAGTAGGCGCCGGCGTAGAGCGACAATACCGCCGGGCCCTTGTCGTCAATCACGCCGCGACCGAGCAGCCAGCCCTCGCGGCGCTCCATGGTGAACGGGTCGGTGTTCCAGCCAGGGCCGGCGGGAACCACGTCCACGTGGCAGATAGTCGCGAGCTGTTTGTCGCCGCGGCCCGGGATATCGGCGATTCCCACATAGCCCTCGTCGTCGCTCGTCTGATAGCCGAGCTTCTGCGCGATGCCGAGCGCGCAATCGAGCGCGTCACGGACCGGGCGGCCAAACGGCGCGCCGGGCTCCGCATCGGCAGCAACGGCCACGGACGGATAGTTCACCAGCTGCTCGATATCGGCGACGGCATCCTCCCAGACCTCGTCGACATACTCAGCGACGCTCTGCTCCACCTGATTCATGAACGACCTCCTTACCAATGAGCGGCAAGCGTGCCCGCCCCTCACATTAAGTTCCTAGATAGAGAAAAGTTTAGCAAGCTCGGCCACCGAGTGCACCACTGCATCGGCACCCGCCGCCTCGTGCTCGCCCGGCGCCGCCGCGCCCGAATAGATGCCAATGCACGGTACGCCCATTGTGTGTGCGCCCTCCACATCGTTGAAGCGATCGCCGATCATCACGGCCTCGTCCGCGGTCGCACCCAGGGCCGCCAGGGCATCGCGGACCGAATCCGCCTTGGTCTCGCGCCCCCGCGGCGGATTCATGCCAACCACCGCCTCAAACTGTGAAAGCCCCAGCTCACCCACCATGTCAATGCACTTTGCTTCCATGCGAGACGTCGCCACGGCCAAGCGATGCCCCTGCGCGACAAGGCCATCGAGCAGCTCGGGAATTCCATCGAACACGGGATACTCTTCCGGTCCCAGCTTATCAAAAAAGGAACGGTACTCGTCGGCCACCACAAGCGACTCCTCGCGGGAGAAGCCATAAAAGTCGTGAAAGCTCTTCCACAGCGGAGGCCCGATCATGCGACGCAGGTCACCCATCTGCGCCTCCGAAAACCCACGCGCGGCCAACGTCTTGCGCGTCGAGGTCATCACCGCCCGACCCGTATCGGCCACCGTGCCGTCAAAATCGAACAGCACAACCGGCCGCTTGCATATCTCCAGCGCCTCCATCGGCATCCCTCTTCCCCAGTTGACGATTTCCACACCGACACTTCAAACTGTTGACTATTCAACAATTGAACCTAGCAATGTAGAGCAACTCCACTATACTTGTCGCACTTTGCTCTCAGAAGGCGGCGCGCAGGCGCCCCAACGAAAGGTGCAATTATGTCTTTTGCCATCATAACCGACTCCACATCGGACATCTCCCCCGCCCGTGCTCAAGAGCTCGGCATTTACGTGATTCCACTGCATGTGATTATCGAGGGTGAGGACCTGCTCGACCAGGTGCAGATTACCGCCGAGGAATACGTCGCCCGCATGGCTGGCTCCGAGCAGTTGCCGCACACCTCGCAGCCGAGCGCCGGCGAGTTCAAGGCGCTCTTTGACCGCGTGCTCGCCGACGGCCACGATAGCGCCATCTTTATCTCGCTATGCAGCGAGTGGTCCGCCTGCTATGCCAACGCCAGCCTGACGGCCGAGACCCACGAGCTCGACGTGCGCTGCATCGATTCGCGCACCGGTTCGGGTGCCGAAGGCCTGCTGGTGGAGTACGCGCTGGCCATGCGCGAAGACGGCCGCAACTTGGACGAGACCGAGGCGCAGATCCGCGCGACGCTGCCCGACGCACACCTGTTGCTGATTCCCCGCACGCTCGAGAACCTCGTTAAGAACGGCCGCGCGCCCAAGCTCGCCGGCCAGCTCACGCAGATGCTCAACATTCGCCTGGCCGTTTCGCCGGAGTGGCAGTCGGGCGAGATCAAGGCCATCAAGAAGGGTCGCGGCGCCAAGCGCATCGTCGCCAACACCATGGCAGATTGCCTCGCGTTTTTGGACGAGCACCCGGGCTCAAGCGTGCGTGTGCTCACGACCGGCGCCGCCGAGGAGCAGGAGCTTGTCAACGAGGCACTCGCGGGCCAGGATTACGTAGACGCCGGCACCGGCCCCATCGGCTGCACCATCGCCACCCACGTAGGCGTCGACGCCATCGCCATCAGCTACTGCCCCCGCTACCAACCTGCCAATTAGGGCTACCCATACCACTTGTGGTGGAATAGGGACTGTTTTTGGCTTATCAGCCGCAAATCAATCCCTATTCCACCGCAACTTAGAAGCAGTTCATTTGGGACGGGGCTAAAAAGACTGGTATCAAACGTTTCAGACCAGTCTTTTAGCCCCGTCCCATTTTACCTACCCTACATCAGCCCGCTCAGGGCGATGTCGACGGCTTCGTTGAGGTCGTCGGTGATGTGGACAAGGTCTGGATCGAGTGGGCTGATCATGCCGGCATCCATCACCGGGCCGTTGAGCCAGTCGAACAGGCCCCTCGCGGTACCCACTGGACAAAAAATGGCAAATATGAGTACCGCCACCAAATTAGTAGCAGCAAAATCTCGCCGGAATTGATCATTTCGATCAATTCCACGTCTTGCCAAGGCTCAAAATTCCGTGTTTAGTGGGTTAGATATATAGAATAATGTGGAATTGGTATTCTATTCTTACCAAATGTTATGAGACTACATTAACAACAGTACTCATATTTGACGTTATTTGACCACGGAGTCATTCGAGGACCCCTCCCCACGCCGCCAACACGCCCCATAGCCGCCAAAACACCTTTAACAACAGCCGCCGCACGTTTTGGCACCGGCTAATTGCCACTCACGGATCGGTACCCCACTATTACCGAACCAAAATCGAAGTCGCATATCTCATAAAGGGTAGTGTCGAGAAAGTTGGTGTAGAGCCCCATCCGAAGCGAGTCGGCCCGGCGTCCTAGAATCTGGAATACGGTTGATATCCTATGCCGCCTCGACCCTGTCCGCAAGCTCGAGGCCGGACTCGAGCATCTTCCTGGCCT
>DBFMRS010000068.1:0-9914 GCA_048387515.1 Collinsella sp. | reverse complement strand
CAGGAAGTAGTCGATGCGCCAGCCGGCGTTGTTCTTGCGGGCATTAAAACGGTAGCTCCACCAGCTGTAGACGCCCTCGACGTCCGGATTTGCCGCGCGCCAGGTATCGGTAAAGCCGGCGTCGAGCAGCTCGGTAAACTTGCCGCGTTCTTCGTCCGAAAAGCCGGCGTTGCCGCGGTTGGACTTGGGGTTCTTAAGGTCGATCTCCTCGTGCGCCACGTTAAAGTCGCCGCAGGTCACGACGGGTTTGCCGCTCTCGCGCTCAAGCGCGCTCAAAAAGCCGCGATAGGCATCATCCCAGGCCATGCGCACGTCGATGCGGGCGAGTTCGTTTTGCGCGTTGGGAGTGTAGGCATCCACAAACCAGAACTTGTCGAACTCCAACGCGCAGACGCGGCCCTCGGTTGCGGCTTGGGCGACGAGCTCGGCCGCCTTGCCCTCGCCGGCGTAGGGTAACAGCGCGTCGGCGTGCAGCACGCGCAGCGGTTCCTGGCGGCTAAAGACCGCAGTGCCCGAATAGCCTTTACGCTCGGCGTAGCTCCAGGTTTGGCGATAGCCGGGCAGGTTAATATCAACCTGGCCTTCTTGCAACTTGGTCTCTTGCAACGCCAGGATATCGACGTCGAGTTCTTGCGCGATCTGGATAAAGCTCGGGTCCTTTTTGAGCACGGCGCGCAGGCCGTTGACGTTCCACGAGGCGAAAGTGTAAGTCTGAGGCATGGTGTCCTTTCGACGGGGTTGGCAGGCTTAAGATTAGCGCAACAGGGGCGGTGGTGGGCACCGCGCGTGCTGACCCAAAGGCCGCATGCTGGGACATCGCCCGACGCTGCCCGACCAACAAGGACGGAGGACTCATATGACGCAGGCGATAACGGACTCCAAACAGGCCTCCGCCGCGCTGGCGGAGCTGTTCGGCACCCACAAGCGCGTGGTCTTCTTTGGCGGCGCGGGCGTTTCCACGGCGAGTGGCATCCCCGATTTCCGCAGCGTGGACGGCCTATATCACCAACAGTTTGTCTACCCGCCCGAGACCATGCTCTCGCATAGCTTTTACGAGGTGCACCCGGCCGAGTTCTTCGACTTTTACCGCACCAAGATGATCGCGCTTGGCGCCAAGCCCAACCGCTGCCACACCAAGCTGGCCGAGCTGGAGCGCGCCGGCAAGCTAAATGCCGTGGTGACGCAAAATATCGACGGCCTGCATCAGATGGCCGGCTCGCAGCGCGTGTTCGAGCTGCACGGATCGGTCCATCGCAACATTTGCCAGTCGTGCGGAGCGGTCTATAGCGCCGAGTGGATTTGCTCGCGCGAGCACGAGGACGCCGCGGGCGTGCCCGTGTGTCCTGCGTGCGGCGGCCGCATCAAGCCCGACGTAGTGCTCTACGAGGAGCCGCTCGACGAGCATGTGCTGACCGGCGCCGTTGCCGCCATTGCCGCGGCCGATGCCCTCATTGTGGGCGGGACCTCGCTCGTGGTGTATCCGGCGGCGGGCCTTACGCGTTACTTTACCGGCGATACGCTGGCCATTTGCAATCTTGCTCCCACCGATCAGGATGCAAATGCCGACCTGCTGATTTCTTGCGACATCGCGGCCGCGTTTGCGTTCTAGCCCGCGCGCGCGGATACAATAGAAAGACTGAGTGCAAAGCGACCCCGCCGCCAGCTCCCCAAGCTCGGCGGCGTGGGCATTTTAGGAGGATGTTCATGGCGAACGACAGCAAGACATGGCGGTGCGGAAAGTACGAGCTCAGCTTTGACCGTCCGCGCATCATGGGCGTCCTCAACGTGACGCCCGATTCGTTTAGCGACGGCGGGGAGCACTTCGACCCCGATGCCGCCATCGAGTACGGCCTGGCGATGCTCGACGCCGGCGCCGACATCATCGACGTGGGCGGCGAGTCCACGCGCCCTGGTTTTACCCCGGTCAACCCCGATGAGGAAGCGCGCCGCGTGCTGCCCGTGGTGCGCGCGCTGGCCAAGGAGGGCGCCATCGTCTCGATCGACACGCGTCATGTAGCGGTTGCCAAGGCGGCCGTGCGCTGCGGCGCCTCGATCGTCAACGACGTGACCGGCTTCACCGATCCCAAGATGGTCGAGTTTGTTAAGACGAGCACCTGCGGCGTCATCGTGATGCATGCCGGCGAGGTCGCCGCGCCCGCCCGCACGCACGCAACGGTGCAGCTCGATACCTCGGCTGCGGCGTTTGTTGCCGAGAAGGCACGCGAAGCGGCTGCCGAGGCCGCGCGCGAGGCCGAGAAGCCGGCCCGTCGCCGTCGCGGCAAGTTGCTGGGCGAGCCCAAGGTTGAGGCCAAGCTTCCGGGCGGTGTGGTACAGCCCTCACTGCCGTTTGGCGAGCCGGAGCCCACGTCCGAGCCTGCAACCGAGCTGGGGCAGGAGACGCCGGCCGCCGAGCAGGCTGCTGCCGCCGAGACCGTCGCGCCCGCGCCCGAGGCCGCGCCCGCAGCCACCGAGGTCGCATCGGAGTCCAATGACCACCTGGCAGCCATGATGCGCCGCAGCGCCCGCCGCGAGGAAGCCTACGTGCCCACCTCGCAGCTCCGCCGCTTCACCCTGCCCGATTCGGCGCCCATCATGCGCCGCGTCATGGGCTTTCTGTCTGACCAGGCCCGCACGCTCATCCATGCCGGCGTGTCGCGCGACCGCATCTGCATCGATCCTGGCCCGGGCTTTGGTAAGTCGGCTAACGAGGATATCGTCATCCAGCGCGAGACTGCCAAGATGGCGTCACTGGGCTATCCGCTCATGTGCGCCGTGTCGCGCAAGCGCTTTGTGGGCACCGTCTCGGGCGTGACCGAGGCCGCCGAGCGCGATGCCGCTACGTTTGGCGTGTGCCTGGGCGCCATCCAGGCCGGTGCCAACATCGTGCGCGTGCACGACGCCGCGGGTTTTGCGCAGTTCCTGAACGGTTACTGGGCGGTTGCCAAGCCGCAGCCGCGCCGCGCGTTTGTGGCTGTGGGCTCCAACCTGGGGCATCGCTGCGACAACATCCGCGCCGCACGCGAGATGATCGCCGAGATTCCACTCACCTGCGTGTCTAACTCCTCCAAGATTTACGAGAGCGAGCCTGCCTACGAGACGCGCCAGGACGCGTTTGCCAACGCCGTCATCGAGATCAAGACCGAGCTGGCGCCGTTGGTGCTGCTCGACGAGCTTATGAAGATCGAGGCTGAGCTGGGGCGCGACCGCTCCAAAAAGGCCAAGGCCAACGGCCCGCGCACCATCGATCTGGACCTGCTGTGGATGGACGGCGAGACCCACGGCGGCAAAAAGCTGCGCCTGCCGCATCCGCTGATCGGCGAACGCGACTTTGTGCTGGTGCCGCTCGAGGACCTGATGCACGACCCGGCGCGGTTCTTCCGCTACAACGGTGTCGAGGTCAAGGAGCCCGAGGACCGCGTGGGCCATATCGTGGGCGAATTGGGGCGTATGTAGATGATCGAGATGAATGCTGTTGCCGCCGGTACCGAGCTTGACGCCGCGCGTGACGCGGGCCGCGAGGGTGCGTCCGCGGGCTGGTGCGCATGGAGCACGGGCGATGCCTCGCTGACGTTTTCGCTGGTCGTGCGTCCGGATGTGAACATGCATGCCTTCCACGGCCTGCCGTTTGTGGCTGCGATGGGCATGATGGACGCGCTCGTGGGCACGGCTTCGACGCCGGGGTTGGGCCTTGCCGGTAAGGTGGGTATCCAGTGGCCGAGCGACATTGTGTGCGGCGCGCCCGCGTTTGAGACGTCGCTCGCGCGTGTTGCCGTGAACGGCGGTGCCGCTGCTGCGGGCATGTTCGGTGCCGTGACGGTGGATATTGAGCGTTCGGCGCTGGGCGAGCTTGGTGTGGACGTGGCTGACGAAGCGCTGGTCGAGACGCTGGCCGCCGCCGTGCTGGCCCGCGTGGACGCTTGGGCGGTTGTTGCCAACACGCCGCAAGGCGCCGCAGGGCCGCTGGCTCCCGTGCTGGGCGAGTACTTCGACATGGTGCCGCTGCTGGGCCGCCAAGTTGCGGCGGTGTCGCCCAACGGCCTGCCGCTTGCGGTCGGTGTGTTTGCAGGCCTGGACATCTGGGGCCGCGCGACCATTAAGACCGATGCCGGCGAGCAGGAGTTTCCGCCCGAGGCCGTACGAATTCGCGGGCTGTAGCGCGGGGCGTTCGCGCCCAAAGATAGACATGACAACAAGACCCTCCTCGGCCTGTGCCGGGGAGGGTTTCGCCTATCTGGGGAATGGGTTGCCAGCGCCCTATTCCTCAAAACTGAAAAATTTTCGTTTTTGAGGAATAGGATTAAGGCAGCTCGGTCTTTCGCGAGGTATATTCGCTATAGAGCCTATTCCTCAAAACTGAAAATTTTTCAATTTTGAGGAATAGCGATAAAAGACCGCGAGGAGGCCCCAATGAAACTCATCAATAGAACGTCATATATGGACACGTTGACGAGCCTTATTGGCGTGCCGGACATCAAGGTCATCACGGGCATCCGTCGTAGCGGTAAATCAAAATTGCTCGAGGCCCTCCGCGATTACGTGGAGGCAAATCTGTCCAATTCGAATGTCATCCATATCAACTACAACCTCGATGAGTTCGAGAATCTGCTCGAGTATCACGCGCTGCTCGCCTATGTAAAAGAGCATCGAGTGTCCGGCAAACAAAACTTTCTGCTTATCGATGAAGTTCAGATGTGCGACGGTTTTGAGCGTGCGATCAACAGCCTCCACGCATCCGAGCAGTACGACATATTCATTACCGGATCGAATGCCTTTTTGCTGTCGAGCGATCTGTCGACGCTCTTTACGGGGCGTACGTTTGAGATCGAGGTTTTCCCATTCTCGTTTGAGGAGTATCGACTCTATGGCGACGAGGGCGAGGTCGACCGCGACTTCGATGAGTACGCGAGAACCGGCGGTATGTCCGGCTCCTACCCTTATCCACTGCAGGAGCAGCGTTATCAATATCTCTCCAATGTCTTCAAAACGCTCATCGTGAGAGATATCGTGCAGCGGCATAACGTGAGAAACGAATCGGCGCTGCTGCGCATTGCCGATTACATGATGGACAACGTATCCAACATAACGTCGGCACGTAACATTACGGATATTTTGAACGCGGATGGGCTAAAGATAACGAACAAGACGGTCGGCACGTACATGGGGTGCCTGTGCGATGCGTTTGCCTTCTATAAAGTTCGTCGGTACGACATCCGCGGCAAAAAATACCTTAAGAGCGGCGAGAAGTATTACCTGGCAGACCACGCGTTCAAATACGCGCTGCTCGGTACACGTGATATGGATTGGGGACGCGTATACGAGAACATGGTGGCAATCGAGCTGCTGCGCCGCGGATACGAGGTATACGTCGGCGTGCTCTATAAAAAGGAAATAGACTTTGTAGCAATCAAGCGAAGCGAGAAGCTCTACATTCAGGTGAGCGACGACATCAGCTCGGATAAGACATTTGAACGCGAGATTTCACCACTGCTGAGCATTGGCGACGCGTACCCCAAGATGATTCTCGCCCGCACGCATCACGAGGCCACGGACCGCAATGGGGTGCAGATCGTGGACCTGGCGAGGTGGCTGTGCGACGAGGCCTAGCAGAAAGCCCTATTCCTCAAAACTGAAAATCTTTCGATTTTGAGGAATAGGGCCGATGCGTTGCCTAGTTCGCCGCTCGCGCTCGTGCTCGACTTAAGCCCCTGTCCTATCCCAGCTCCTGCATGCGGCGGTAGATTTCGCAGATACCCTTGATGGTGAGCTGTCCGTCGACCACGTCGAAGGCATCGGTCGAATCGGCGACGATGCTGGCGAGACCGCCCGTGGCGATAACGGTGGCATCCTCGCGGCCCAGCTCGCGCTTCATGCGCGCGACCAGGCCCTCAGCCATGGCGGCGGCGCCCGTTACGGCGCCGACCTTGATGCACTCCTCGGTATCGCGGCCGATGGCGTGCTCGGGCGCCTCGAGCGGCACGCTGGCGAGCTTGGCGGCACGGGCGGCAAGCGCGTCCATGGAGATGCGGATGCCCGGCGCGATCGCTCCGCCAATGTAATAACCGTCCTCATCGATGACGTCGATATTGGTCGCGGTGCCAAAGTCCACCACGATTGCCGGCGCGCCGTAGAAAGTCTCGGCCGCAACGGCGTTGGCGACGCGATCGGCACCTACGGCCTGGGGGCGCGCCGCGCGCAGCTTGGTCACCGCGGCCGTCTGCGGCCCGATGACGATGGCGTCCGCGGCAATGCGGTCGGCCACGGCGTGCCACTCGCGCGAGAGCTGCGGCACCACGCCCGCAAAGGCGATTGCGTCGACCGCATCGAGCGAAAGGCCGTACATCTTAAAGAAACCCATCAGGCGCACGTGGATCTCGTCGGCGGTATAGGAGCGGTCGGTGGGCATACGCCACGACTGCACCAGCTCGTCTCCGTCAAACAGGCCCATGGCCGTCTGCGTGTTTCCCATATCGATAGCGAGCAGCATGTCTACTCCCAGTGTTGGCATAAAAGGACGCGCACCATTGTATACGCGCCGCCGACGGCGCTCGGCTGCGATTCGTTTACGGTGATAGGGGCTGAGGGGTTTTAAATATGAAGGAATTATGCTCTACGAGATTTTCCTTGCTGCTTACCGAACTCCCGCGTAATATTCTTTCTTGCGCACATGAAGCGCCCAGACATTGCGGGGTGGAGCAGTCTGGTAGCTCGCCGGGCTCATAACCCGGAGGTCGTAGGTTCAAATCCTGCCCCCGCGACCAAGAACTTGCAGCTCGTCGGCCTAGCCGGCGAGCTTTTTTGTTATTTCGGGACCGTGTTTTCGATCCAATTCTCGGCCTCTCAAACAAAATCTCGATCTGTAACATCTAGACCCGATTTGGGCGGCTAGGTGTTACAGATCGAGATATACCGGTGGGCTTGGTCGTGTTTGTCTAAATCTGTAACACGAGGGACGGTTTTTGCCGAGTAACCGTTACAGATTGAGATTTTCTAGCAGGCGGGTTTGGTTTGTCTCGATCTGTAACAGGTTGGGGTCAAAAGTAGGTCTAGATGTTACAGATCTAGATTGTTGAGGATGGGTTGAGAGGAATACCTTGATTTGTAACAGCAAGACCCGGTTTTGCCGAGTGGTTGTTACAGATTGAGACAAACCGACGGGCCGCCCCGCCCCATCCACCTGCCGCCACCTGATATTCGCCGATTTTCGTTGTGCCGCTGTGCCTCCATGCCATATACTCTAGACAACTACGCGGCATCATCGCCGTCGCGCCTACAAGAGAGGAATGTCCATGACCACACCTGCATCCAAGCTGCTCCAGCCCATTACGGTTGGCCCCCTTGAGCTCAAGAACCGCATTATGTTTCCGCCGCTGACCACCGGCTACGAGGAGCGCGACGGTTCCATCGGCGAGCGCAGCCTGGCTTTTTACGAGCGCCTGGCCCGTGGCGGCGTGAGCTACATCGTCATCGGCGACGTCGCTCCCGTCATGACTGCGAGCCCCACGCCCAAGCTGGCGACCGACGCCCAGATCCCCACGTTTAAGGCCCTGGCCGACGCTGTCCACAAGCACGGTGCCAAGGTTGCGCTGCAGCTGTTCCACCCCGAGTACGACGTGCCCGGCGTCGGCCGCATGGTCATGGGTTCCATGGCCGCCGCCAAGGCCGCGCAGGAGGCCAAAGCCGCCGGCGACGAGGAGACCTTCGCCGCCAAGATGGCCGAGTCCAACGAGATCCGCAAGCAGGCCTACGCCAAGCTGCATCACGACATGCAGCACTTTGTGAACGAGGCGAGCGTAGAGCAGCTCACCCAGATCAAGGAGGCCATCGCCGCCTCGGCCGCCCGCGCGCAGCAGGCCGGCATCGACGCCATCGAGGTCCACGGCGACCGCCTGGTGGGTTCGCTGTGCTCGGCCATCCTCAACCAGCGCACCGACGAGTACGGTGGTTCGTTCGAGAACCGCGTTCGCTACGCGCTGGAGGTCGTCGCTGCCATTAAGGAAGCCGCGCCGCAGCTGATGGTGGAGTACAAGCTCCCCGTGATCATGGAGAACCCCGATGGCACGCCGCGCGGCAAGGGTGGCTTGCAGCCCGACGAGGCATGCGGGTTCGCCAAGCTGCTCGAGGGTGCGGGCATCGACATGATCCAGGTCGCACAGGCAAACCACACCGGCAACATGGGCGACACCATTCCGCCCATGGGCGCCATGCCCTACAACTGGACGCTGCCCGTGGCCGAGCGCGTCAAGGCCCTGGTCTCCGTGCCGGTGGCAACCGTCGGCCGCGTGGTCTCGGTCGAGGCCGGCGAGAAGATTCTGGAAGACGGCGCCGCCGACATCATCGCCTACGGCCGCTCGCTCATGTGCGACCCCGACATTGCGCTGAAGGCCGCCACGGGCGAGCCCATCCGCGAGTGCCTCAACTGCAACAAGGGTTGCGTCGACGCGATTCAAAACCGCAAGTACATCTCGTGCGTGCTCAATGCCGAGAACGGCGACGAGGCGACCATCGCCATCAAGCCGGGCGAGGGCGACAAGAAGATCGCCGTGGTGGGCGGCGGTATTGCCGGCCTGGAGGCCGCGCGCGTGGCGGCCAAGCGCGGCTACGACGTGACCGTCTACGAGGCGAGCGATCATCTGGGCGGCCAGATTGTGCTGGCGGCTGCGCCTCCGCGCAAGGACGAGATCATGCGCTCGGTCGAGTACTACGAGAAGATTCTGCCTGGCCTTGGCGTGAAGGTTGAGCTCAGCCACATCGCTACGGCAGAGGACCTCAACGCCGCCGATGCCGCGATTGTGGCTGTGGGAGCGCACGACGTGGTCATCCCCGTTCCGGGTGCCGACTCGGACAAGGTCGTCTCGAGCTGGGACGTGCTGGCCGGCAAGGTGGAGCTTACGGGCCGCGTCGCCGTCATTGGCGGCGGCCTGGTGGGCACCGAGACTGCCGAGTACCTGCTGCAGCACGGCTGCGAGGTGGCGATCGTGGAGATGCTCGACAAGATTGCCGCGGGCGAGTCCGAGACCATTCTGCCGCTGATTATGAGCGACTTTGCCGAGCACAACGTGGAGCAGCACGTGAAGACCCGCCTGACCGCCATTACCGACGAGGGCGTGGAGGCTGTTCGCACCACCGAGGACGGCGCCGAGGAGCCGGTGAAGATCGCCTGCGATTACGTGGTGATGGCCGTGGGCTCCAAGGCCAACGCGTTTGACCTGGATGGCGTGACGGTGCCCGTGACCTACGTGGGAGACTGCTCGGGCGAGTACACCGCCGACATCGCGAGCGCCATTCGCACGGCATATCACGCGGCCAACGAGCTGTAGTTGAACATCGCGGCCAGGCGGGGCGGTAGCACGGATCCGTCTCGCCCGGCTGTGTCCCGTCGGGTGTCAACCGGTGCGGGGCCTGCAAGGGCAGCAGGTCCCGCCCTTTTTGTTTTGCTCCGGTGGATGGCAATGCGAGGTAATCATGAGGAGTGAGGACGTCTACTGCCTTGCAGATCACTCAAAATTATTGGGGGAGGGGTTAATAACTATATCCTCTATACCAAAGGACATAAAGAGATGTCAATTTTGTTGACAAGCGAATGACGATTAGCTGCGAGTCAGCTACCAGCGTAAATAATCGATAAAGAAAGGCTCTGTTAGACCAAAATTGACATATAGCTTTTTTCCGATTTAGGACGATAATGCCCGGGAGCAATTTGAATTTGCTCCCGGGCATTAGTCTATTTTGGAGGTTTGAATGCGGTCAAAACTGATAAAGCGCGCTCATCTGAAGGTAGTGTCGAGAAAGTTGGTGTAGAGCCCCATCCGAAGCGAGTCGGCCCGGCGTCCTAGAATCTGGAATACGGTTGATATCCTATGCCGCCTCGACCCTGTCCGCAAGCTCGAGGCCGGACTCGAGCATCTTCCTGGCCT
>DBFMRS010000067.1:0-44784 GCA_048387515.1 Collinsella sp. | reverse complement strand
ATATCGCCCGGTGGCGTCAAAACCGCTATGTCATTCCACTCATTCATACGACCATGGTTCCCCAAAAGAGCTCGCTCGATGCACACGTTTCTTCAACCGTAGGGATTTTGCCCGTCAGGCGTCGTGACCTACGATCGACCCCGTAAAAACTCAAGGGAGACCAGCGCGATGTCATCGTTCAGCGCCGACTCGGTAAAGCGGTCAAGCTCGCCCAAAACCTTGCCGCAGATTCCCGATACGCCCTCACCCGAGACAGAGAGCAGAAGGTCGCGAAGGCGTTGTTCGCCAAAGAAAGCACCCGAGCGATCACGTGCTTCGATTGTTCCGTCGGTATACATAAATAGCATGTCACCAGGAGCGAATGTAAACACGCCCGTCTCGTAGACCATGCTCTCAAAGGCACCGATCACGCCCGATTGGCACCCAAGCAGCTCGACCTCTCCCCCACGAGCCTCGCCGCCACCCAGCGGCATCGACTCTGGCCTGATGACCATGGTCGGAGGATGGCCCGCCGAACAATACGTTGCGCGTCCGGCTTTAAGGTCAATCTTGGCGATAAAGGCCGTCACGAACGTCTCGACCCTCGAGAAGCCCATGAGCATGCTGTTAAGGGAGCGTGCCATGCGGGCCGGTCCAGCGCCCTCCCAGGCATATGCCGTCAGGGCCGTCTTGACGAGCGCGGACATCGATGCAGCCTCAATGCCTTTGCCAGACACATCGCCCAGAATCATGACGGCGCAGTCGTCGGGAAGACGGATGAGCGTATAGAAATCGCCGCCGACCAACGCTGAGTTCGTGGCCGACAGGTACACCGAATCGGTTGCGATACCCGGAACATCCCCCAGGGAATTTCTCATGCCGATCTGAAGGGTCTGAGCGATATGGCGCTCCTCGCGTTTTTGAGATTCGCCTTCGTAGATCAGTTCAAAGTCATGCGCCAAGTGCACCAAGTAGTCATATTCAAGATCATCAATCGGCTCTTGGCTACCATCACGAAGCAGCAGCGCGCGCGTCGTCGGGCTCTTCGCAACAGAAGCAGGAACAATCGCGTCGTTACTGTGCTTGCCATCACCCTCAGAGCGCGGGCGCCCCGCCTCGATACCGGAGTCGACGTAGAGACCCTGACAAGGCAGACCATGCGCCCTAAGCCAGCCTCCCATAGGCATCGATTCGTCAACGCGAGTTATACGGACGTGTTTAAGGTCCTCGGCACTCGCACCTCCCAAAACAGATGCCTCAAAGCCATCAGGGCCAGCCCCCAGACGTGCCGCTGGCGCCGTCGTGGAAAAGAAAAGCTTCTCGGGATCGTCCGGCAAGGCAACGCGACTGCCGCCTTCAAAATCTATGACGTAGGAATCCAGACTGGCGTCATACTCAACAGGGCAAAAATGGCAGTTAAGCATATTGCAGATCTCGGACGATACCGCCTGGGTAGCCGCGGCGGAATCGTCTAGAAAGGTAAACAACTCATCACGCAAGACATTGAGCGAGCGGCCAAGCTCGGCCGTGCGACGGGAGCGAAGGCTCGATGCCATGCCGACCAGCTGGATAGATAGGTAATCGCAAATGACCTCGAGCACATTAACGTCATAGGCGAGCGGTGCCTGAGGGCGTTTCCAACCAACTTCCAGCACGCCAAGGATCTGCGTACCGTAAAAAACGGGAAGACAGATCTCGCTGCGGTACGGAGGCATATCCTGCATGCGCAACAGGTGCTTAGAACGATTGTCCAAGTCCATGAACATACCGGAGGCGGCCTTATCACCCTCAAGGTCCTGTTGAATCGATAAGCGACAGGCACGCGACTCACGAAGAACATACGTCGGAATGCCAGCGCCATACGACAAAAACTCAGGCAGGTAGCTGTCGTACAGCTCCTTGGAAACACCGCGAAGTTTAAAACCGCCGCTCTCAGAAAAATAGATAGCGGCACCCGAAGCATCGAGCGTTCCTACAAGCTGGTTCAAAACGGTATCAAGTAGGCTGGGCAGCTCACCGGAGCCCACGGTACTCATAATGACCGAGAGCGTGCCAGAGAGGCGCTTGTTCGCCACTCTAAGCTCCGAAAGCGCACGCTTGAGCTGACGGTCGTGCGAATACTGTTCTTCGATGCTATGGAGCGCCACCAGGACACGTGGCGCGCGGCGCCCAAAGATGCGTGGAGGCGTTACGGAGCCTGCACGAACCAAGACGGGGATAAAGGAGCCGTCACTCAGCTTGAGCATCAGTTCGTTCTCGGAGCCATCAGTTTCAAATGGCAGACGATGTTCCGTCGCACGTTCAAAAGCGGACGAGTACAGGACGTCTTTAACATCTCCACCGATGACGTCGGCGCGTTCCTCGCACATCAAGCCAAGTAAGCGATTATTCACATGCAGAATGGTTCCGTCGAGCTCGCAGATGATGACAGCATCGCTCGTGATCTCGACTAGTTGGGCAACGTCTGCCCACTCGTTGCGTTCAAGCGTTTCCATCGTGGACCCCACCGTCTATCGGTAACAAAAAAGCCTCCGAAGAGGCTTCTCAAATGCGATGGTGTCGGAGGCGGGACTTGAACCCGCATGACCAAAAAGCGGTCACTAGCACCTCAAGCTAGCGCGTCTGCCAATTCCGCCACTCCGACATGCTATGTTGTTGACTCACGGTTCGTTTTGTTGGACCCGCGCGTTCAACGAGGAAGATAATAACCTATGATTCGAGAACTGTGCAAGCACTTTTTTCAAAAAAGTTTACGAATTTGTAAATGCGCTGGTAGATCTATATGTTCGGCCCCGAATCGGTGTTGCCTCCCGGCGCGTCCTCGGGCATGAGCGATATTTTGTTGCGCACTTCGTGCTGCAAAATATCGCTCCCCCTGCGGAATGCGGCGGGAGGCAACACCGATTCGGGGCCTGCAAATACATACTTCAGGCACAGTTCTCAAACATGTTCTGGGGGCTGATGCAAATTTGGTGGCTCGGCTTTGCCGAGCCCTTATATAAAGAGGCCGGAGCTAAAGCTCCGGCCTCACTAACTTTCCTATTAGATTAAGTGAGCGATCAAGGAATCGCACCCCTCCCTGCCGCGTTGCCACAGGGCCCGTGCTGGACTTAGTTTTCAGAACATTCCGCAGACCAGGAAACCCCCTTATCCGCAGCTTCGAAGAAGCAGGATAAGGGGGTTTCCATGGTCGAGGACGTTCTGAAAACTAAGTCCAGCACGGGCCCGGACAATAACAACCGACTACAGGTCGATGTGCGATTCCTTGATCGGGAACGGCTCCGCGAAGTGGCACGCACAGCAGTGGCCCGGTGCGACTTCCTTAAACTCGGGAAGCTTCTCAGAGCAGATACCCTGAGCGATCGGGCAGCGAGTGTGGAAACGGCAGCCGGTCGGCGGATCCAGCGGTGACGGCGGATCGCCGGCAAGGATGATACGCTTGCGAGTCTTCTGGATATCAGGGTCGGGAACCGGTACGGCAGACAGCAGCGACTGCGTGTACGGATGGTGAGGCTCGCTATAGAGCGTCTTCCAGTCCGAAACCTCAACCATCTTACCCAGATACATAACGGCAACGCGATCGGAAATGTGCTGCACGACGGACAGGTCGTGAGCGATAAACAGATACGCGGTACCGAACTTGTCCTGAAGTTCCTTGAGCAGGTTCAGAACCTGGGCCTGAATGGAAACATCCAGAGCGGAGACCGGCTCGTCGCAGATGATCAGCTTGGGCTTCAGCGCAAAAGCGCGGGCGATACCGACACGCTGACGCTGGCCGCCCGAGAACTCATGCGGATAACGGTTGATGTGCTCGGGGTTCAGTCCGACAACGTCGAGAAGCTCGCGGACGCGCTCAATGCGCTCCTCCTTGGTGCCCACGCCGTGAATGGTCATGGGCTCGGAGACGATCTCACCGATGGTCATACGAGGGTTGAGCGAAGCATAAGGATCTTGGAAGATAAACTGCATCTCGCGACGCATGTCCTTGATCTCATGCTTGCTCATCTCGGCAACATCTTTGCCCTGGAAGAACACCTTACCGGCGGTCGGCTTGGTCAGGCGCATGATGGTACGGCCCGTGGTGGACTTACCGCAACCAGACTCGCCAACCAGACCGAAGGTCTCTCCAGGATAAATCTCAAAAGAGATGTCATTTACAGCAGAGACGACACGCTTGGAGAAGCGCTTGGCGAACATGCCGGACTCAGCGGGGAACTCCTTAGAGAGGTGCTCGACCTTCAGCAGCGGAGTACGCTCGTTGGTATCTGCCATTACGCCTCGCCTCCCTTCTTGGAATCCTTGCGCGTACGGGACGTCACAGGAGCGTTCTTGAGGAACTCGGGGTCGCCAGCGTAGTGGCACGCAGAATAGTGACCAGACTCGGTAACAAAACGCTCGGGGCGCTGCTTGCGGCACTTATCCGTCGCATAGGGGCAGCGAGGAGAGAACACGCAGCCCTCGGGCAGGTTCATGAGCGAAGGCGGGTTGCCATGAATCGGCGTAAGCGGCTTCTTCTCATCGATGGCCTGCTCCGGGATGGAGCGGATAAGGCCCCAGGTGTAGGGGTGGCGGCTCTCGTAGAAGATTTCCTCAGCAGTACCGAACTCGACGGGACGGCCGGCGTACATAACCATGATCTTGTCGGCCATATCAGCGACGACACCCAAGTCATGGGTGATCATGATGATGGCGTTGCCGTTCTTCTCCTGCATCTCCTGCATGAGCTCGATAATCTGAGCCTGAATGGTAACGTCCAGAGCCGTCGTGGGCTCGTCGGCAATCAGGATATCGGGATCGCAGGCAAGAGCCATGGCAATCATGACGCGTTGACGCATACCGCCAGAGAACTGGTGCGGATACTCATTGACGCGCTTCTCGGGCTCGGGAATACCAACGAGGTCCAAAAGCTCGGTGGCACGCTTGAGCGCCTCCTGCTTGGAGTAGCCACGGTGCAGACGAAGGCCCTCGCCCACCTGTTTGCCGATCTTATAGACCGGGTTCAAGGAGGTCATAGGATCCTGGAAGATCATCGCGATATCGTTACCGCGAATGTGCTGCATCTCTTCCTCGGTCATCTCGAGGATCGAACGACCGCGATAGCGAACGTCGCCGCCCTCGATCTTTCCCGGAGGCATCGAAATAAGGCCCATGATGGTCATGGCGGTCACGGACTTACCGGAGCCGGACTCACCGACGACGCCCAGGGTCTCGCCGCGATCGAGCGTGTAGGAGACACCGTCGACAGCGCGAACAACGCCATCCTCGGTGTGGAAATACATCTTAAGGTCATCGACCTCGAGCAGATGCTGGCCCTCGGGAACCGGCTGGTCCTTCAGGTCCACATAGTTCTTGTTCTTCTTCATCCTTATGCGTCCTTCATCTTGACGTCGAGGGCGTCGCGCAGACCGTCACCCAGCAGGGTGAAGGCGAGCACCGTCGAGAGAATTGCCAGACCGGGCATGATCATCATCCAGGGAGCAGTCAGAAGATACTGCTGACCGTCCTGAATCATGGAGCCCCACGAAGGCGTAGGCGGAATAACGCCCATGCCGAGGAAGGACAGAGCGGACTCGGTCAGAATGGCGCCACCAATGTTCATGGTCGCGTAGACCACGATGGAGGCGACGGAGTTCGGGAAGATGTGACGTACAACGATACGGGCATCTGATGCACCCATCGCGCGCGCAGCATCAACATAGTCGTTTTCCTTGACCGTCAAGATTGCGGATCGGAAGACGCGCGCAATCGAAGGCCAGCCAAGAATACCGATGGCGATAAAGACGTTCTGAAGACCACGGCCGATAACGGCGATCATGGCGACAACGAACAGCACGTACGGGAACGCCAGGAAGATGTCCGCACAGCGCATGATGATCGTATCCCAGATGCCGCCGTAGAAACCGGCCAGAGCACCCATGACCAGACCAATCAGCGTGGAGATCGCAGTGGCCATAATTCCGACGGACAGCGAAACGCGCGCACCGTAGATAACGCGGACGAGAATGTCACGACCAAGGGCGTCGGTGCCAAACGGGTGCTCTGCACACGGAGCCAGCAGCGACGTCTCGGCCATAGTGGTCGAGTCGGAAGCCGTCGGCGAACCGAGCCAGGGCTTAGCCCACAGATCTGCGGTCAGGGCAACCACAACGACGATGATGATCCAACAGACACCGATAACGGCGAGTTTGTTCTTACGAAGACGCTTAAAAGCGTCGCCCCACAGCGTGCGGGACTTGGCGGGAGCAGATGCGGCCTTGGTGGCGGTAGCCTGCTCCTGAGACTGAGAATCAGTTTCCTGCATGAGACGTACCTCCCTTAGGCCTTATCCGACGGACCGCCAAGGCGGATGCGCGGGTCGAGGAATGCATAGCTAACGTCGACGAGCAGGTTGATCACCATGACGACGACGACGATGAGCGTAACGCCGCCCATAACGATGGGCCAGTCACGCATGCTAATGGCGCGATAGACCTCATAGCCGATACCGGGCCAGTTAAAGACCGTCTCGGTCAGGATGGCGCCCGAAAGCATGCCACCGAAGTCGACTCCAATATAGGTAACGACGGGGATGAGTGCATTCTTAAGCGCATGCTTGATGATGATCGCGCGATTGGAGAGACCCTTGGCCTTTGCCGTACGGATGTAATCCTGGTTCATGACGTCAAGCAGCTGCGAGCGCATAATGCGGGCAGCGTAAGCGGTCGAAACCGAAGCCAGCGTAATGGTCGGAAGCACATAGTGCATCCAATCTTGATACTGAGAGCTGGAACCGCCGGCACCCGAGATCGGCATGGAGAATGCACCGCCCGTGGCGTCCTTGAGGATGACGCCAAAGAACAGCTGCAGCAACATACCGAGCCAGAAGGCCGGGACCGCAACGAGGATCGACGTGGTGAGCGTTACCAAAATATCCCAGAAGGAATAACGCTTTACCGCCGAAATGATACCCGCACCGATACCCATGATTGCCTCGAGCACGATGGCGCACGCGGCAAGTTTGACCGTATACGGATACTTCTGGGCGAAGATTTCCGTAACCGGCAGCTTGCGCTGATACGAATTGCCCAGATCGCCATGAAGCAGGCCGTTCATGTAATACAAGTAACGGTCCACGAGCGACGTTTGAACGGGGTCGCCGTTCTCGTCAAGGATCGCGTTGCCGTCCTCGTCCGTCTGGACCAGGTGATAGCGAACGCGAAGCTGAAGCTCCACCTCGGGGGACAGAGCCTTGTCTCCACCGATCAGCTTGATCGGATCTCCCGGCACGATATTCTGGAGGGCGAACAGAATCAGCGTAACGCCCAAAAACACCGGGATGAACTGAAGCACACGTTTAACGATGTACTTACCCATACCACTCCCCTATCTAGGGATTAACCTAAATGGGATGCCGATCGCCAGACCGGCATCCCAAAATTACCATCAGCCAGTTTACCCCAGGTTAGGGAGAACTGTATGTTTCCCATGAGGTCTACGTAAATACTTGACCCTCACGGAAGCTGCAAACTCTTAAGCGAGCTCAGCGGTACCCAGATCGGCGTGCTTCTGCGGATCGACATAGAGGTGCTTGATGCGATCGGAGCCGGCGATGGTGTGCGTGTAGAACATCACCGGGATGACCGGGCAGTCGGCAGCGACCATTGCGTCGGCCTCCTGCATCTTAGCGACGCGCTCCTTGTCGTCAACCGTAGTGCGAGCCTCGTCGACCTTGGCGTCGAACTCGGGGTTGTTGTAACCAGAGCGGTTGTCGCCACCGAGGGAGTCGGAGTGGAACAGCGGATACAGGAAGTTGTCCATGATCGGGTAGTCGGCAATCCAGCCCAGACGACCGAACTGATAGTTGAAGTTCTGATACTGCTCGAGCAGGGCAGACCACTCGGGGGTATCGGAGACAGCGGTAACGCCAACCTTGGCGAGGTCGCCGATGATGGACTCCATGATCTCCTTGTGGCCACCGTCCTGGTTGTAGGAAAGGGTCACACTAATGCCACGATCGCCGTTAGCGCCAGCGGGAGCGACCTTGTCGAGGTACTCGTTAGCCTTGTCTACGTCGTAGGCGCAGAACTCCCATGCGCCCTCCTTGTAGCCATCGATGCCCGGAGGAACAATGCCGTCGGCGGGGGTACGGGTACCCTTGAAGATGGTCTTGCAGATGGCCTCGCGGTTGATGGCCAGGGAGATGCCCCTGCGCAGGTCGGCGTTGTTGAACGGCTCGGCCGTGTTGTTGCAGGTCAGGTAGTAGGTGGAAGGCTCTGCGCCGAGCAGCATGCGCTCGCCGTCACCCATGGTGTAGCCGTCCTTGGACACGCCGCGATCCTTCTTGGCGGCATCGATCTGAGCGACGGGAACGTCGCAGACATCGAGGTTACCGGCCTGGAACTCCTTGTAAGCGGTCTCCATGTCCTTGATGACCTGGAAGTGGATGCCATCGATCTTGGCCTTGTCGCCATAGTAATCGTCGAACTTCTTGACGTTGATCTCCTGGCCATCCTCCCACTTGCCGTCCATCATGAACGGGCCGTTACCGACCGGGGCAAGGTAGAAGCTCTTGACATCGGACTCGGCGCACTCGGGAACCGGGGCCAGAGCCGGGTGAGAGGCGACGAAGGGGAAGTCGGCGTAAGCGGAAGACAGCTTGACGACGAGGGTCTCATCGTCGGGGCAGGTAACACCGCTGAGCTCGGTAGCGTTACCGGCAAGCAGGTCGTCATAGCCCTCGACCATGGAAAGGTGATAGGAAACCTCGGAAGGGCCGTACTCGGTAGCGATGGCCGACTTGGTGTTGACCAGACGCTCCCAACCGAGCTTGAAGGACTTGGAGGTAACGTCGTCACCGTTGTGGAACTTGGCCTTCTTGATCTTGAAGGTGAACTCGGTGGCGTCGTCGTTGGACTCAAAGGACTCGCAAGCCAGCGGAACGATCTCGCCCTTCTCGGCGTCGTAAGAGGTCAGAGCGTCAAAGAGCTGGTACTCGACCTGAGTGCCCTGGTCCTCCTGGACGTTGTAGGGGTCGATGCAGACCGGGTTGTTGATGTAGAAGTTCAGCGTCGAACCGGACTCAGAACCGGAAGCGTCGCCGCCCTTCTTGCCACATGCGGCAAGAAAAGCCATGGAGCTCGCAGCAAGGGTGCCGCCGACAAAGGCGCGACGACCCATAACGGGCTGGTGGAACATAGAATCAGCCATGCCATCCTCCTTATGAGATAGGACAAAGTAAGTTCGGTCGGGCAACGTCAAGACAGCCCAATCGAACCATTCAAACGCGGTCCGCCGTTTTGGCTGGTTATACAAAGCGGACCAACGTATTGCAATACAGTAGCGCATTTTATGCACGATTTGGGGCTAATTCCGGTTAACGGTCGAGAATTTCTTTAGTTGGGCGAAGTATGTGGGGATATTTTGACTCTATTACAAATATGTAAACAAAAAGGGTCCCGCACATGCGAGACCCATTGCAAACGTATATACGCCGATGCTTAGTAGCCCACGATGCCCTGCGGGAAGAAGAACATGCACAGCACGACGCACGCAGCAAACACGACAGCCATGATGACGGTCAGGCGGTCAAGGTTCTGCTCCATAACGCCTGTGGCTGAGCTGGAGTTATACAGCGAGCTGGCAATCATATCCGAAACGCCGGTGCCCTTACCGGAATGCATCAGGACGAGAATCGTCAGCGCCACGGCAGAGACAGCCCAAACGACAAACAGAAGAATCTGGAACGGACCCATAGATAAGCTCCTTAATAGAACAATTCAAACTCCAGTACTGTACCACAATCCCCCGCTCTTCCCCACCCGCCACTCGGGGACGGGGTAGAAATGGCAGAAATATTAAAAAGGGGGTTGTCCGGTCGTGGACAACCCCCTTACTAGAAAACGGTATTTGTTTTCTCTTAGGCCTCGGTGGCGAGCACGCGACCCGTCATCTCGGCGGAAGGCTCAATACCAGCCATGGTGAGCATGGTCGGAGCGATATCGGAAAGACGGCCGTCCTCGATACCGGTGAGCTTGGCCTTCTCATCAACGATGATGAACGGCACACGGTTGGTGGTGTGAGCCGTGAACGGATGCTTGGAACCGTCGGAAGCAACGTCAAACATGTGGTCGGCGTTGCCGTGGTCGGCGGTGATCAGCGCAAAGCCGCCCTTGGCGAGAATTGCCGGGACAACCTTGGACAGGGCATCGTCAACAGCCTCGACAGCCTTAACGGCGGCGTCGAAGACACCGGTGTGACCAACCATGTCGCAGTTCGCGAAGTTCACGATGTAGAAATCAGCGCGATCCTCGTTGATGGCGGCGACAAGCTTCTCGGTAACCTCGGGAGCGCTCATCTCAGGCTGCAGATCGTAGGTAGCGACCTTGGGGGAAGCGACGAGCACGCGCTCCTCGCCTTCCTTGGGCTCCTCGATGCCGCCGTTGAGGAAGAACGTCACATGGGCGTACTTCTCGGTCTCGGCGGTGTGCAGCTGCTTCAGGCCATTGGCGGCGATAACGTCGGCCAGAACGTTCTCGGGGAACGTCTTGGGGAAGGCGACCTCGACGTCAAACGTCGGATCGTACTCGGTCATCGTCACAAAGTGCGAAAGCTTGATCTGCTCGCGCTCAAAGCCGTCGAACTCCTTGTCCGTGAACACGCGGGTCATCTGACGAGCGCGGTCGGGACGGAAGTTGAAGAAGATGGCCGCGTCGCCCTCGTGGATGCCCTCATTGTGGGCAGCGAAGGGCTCGACGAACTCGTCGCCGCGCGGATCCTTCTCGTAGTAGGCCTTGATGCCGGCAACGGGGTCGGTATCGGCATCGGACGCATTGACCATGACGTCGTAGGCACGCTGGATGCGCTCCCAACGGTTGTCGCGGTCCATGGCCCAATAGCGGCCCGAGACGGTGGCGACGCGAGCGTCGCAACCGGTCTCCTCGGAGATCTTAGCCAGGAAGGCGCAGAACTCGCTCATGTAGCCAGCACCGGACTGCGGGTCGACGTCGCGGCCGTCCATAAAGGCGTGGACACGAACGGTCTTGACGCCATGCTGGGCAGCCATCTTGACCAGAGCCTCGACGTGGTTCATATGGGAATGAACACCGCCAGGGCTCATAAGGCCCATAAGGTGAAGGGTCTTGCCGTCAGCCTTGACATCGTCCATAGCCTTGACGAAAACCTCGTTCTTGGCGATGGAGCCGTCCTTGATGGCATTGTTGATGCGCGAAAGCTCCTGGAACACGATGCGGCCGGCACCGATGTTGAGGTGACCCACCTCGGAGTTACCCATCTGGCCGTCGGGAAGGCCCACGTCCTCGCCCGAAGCACCGAGCGTGGTGTGGGGGTACTTCTCGTACAGGCCATCAAGGAAGGGCGTCTTGGCAGCGGCGACGGCGTTCTCGCCATCGGCCGGAGCAAGGCCGCAGCCATCCATGATAATCAGGAGTGCAGGAAGATGACGTTGTGCCATATGTCCTACTCGCCTGCCTTGACGACCATAGAGGCGAAGTCGGCAGCCTTGAGCGAAGCGCCGCCCACGAGGGCGCCGTCAACGTCGGGCTTGGCGACGAGCTCGGCGATGTTTCCGGGCTTGGCGGAACCGCCATACAGCACGCGGATGCCGTTAGCGAGCTCCTCGCCGAACATCTCTTTGAGGGTCTCACGGATAGCACCGCAGACCTCCTGAGCGTCCTCGGCGGTAGCGGTCTTGCCGGTGCCGATGGCCCAGATGGGCTCATAGGCGACAACGACCTGCTTGGGGCAGGTGATCTCAAGACCAGCAAGGCCAGCCTTGACCTGGTTCACGACGTGCTCGACATAGGTGCCGGCCTCGCGGACCTCGAGGGACTCGCCGCAGCAGAAGACGGGAACAAGGCCGGCGGCAACGAGAGCCTTGGCCTTCTTGTTCTGGTCCTCGTCGGTCTCGTGGAAGTAGTCGCGACGCTCGGAGTGACCGATGATGCAGTAGGTGCAGCCAGCGGACTTGAGCATGTCGCAAGAGGACTCACCGGTGAAGGCACCCTTGGCCTCCCAGTACACGTTCTGTGCACCGAGGGCGATGGGGGCAGCCTGAATGCGGTCATGAACCGTGGTGATGTCGATGGTCGGAGGGCAGACGAGCACCTCGACGCCAGCCGGAACCTCGGGCAGAGCCTGAGCCAGCTCGTCGGCGAGCTTGGCAGCCTCGGCGACGTCGTTGTTCATCTTCCAGTTACCAGCGATAAGAAGGGTGCGATTAGGCATCGAGAAGCGCCTCCACTCCGGGCAGGGCCTTACCCTCGACGAGCTCCATGGAAGCGCCGCCACCGGTGGAGATCCAGCTCATCTTGTCGGCCAGGTTGAACTTGTTGACAGCTGCGACAGAGTCGCCACCGCCGATGATCGAGGTGCAGTCGGCCTCGGCAACAGCCTCGGCGATAGCCTGGGTGCCGTGAGCGAAGTTGTCGAACTCGAAGACGCCCATGGGGCCATTCCAGAACACGGTCTTGGCGCCCTTGACGGCCTCGGCGTAGAGCTCCTCGGTCTTGGGGCCGATGTCCATGCCCTCACGATCGTCGGGGATAGCGTCGGAAGCGACAACCTCGGGGACAGCGTCCTCGCCAAAGTGATCGGCAACGCGGTTGTCGATGGGGAGCAGGATCTTGACGCCCTTCTCCTCGGCCTTCTTGAGCATCTCGCCGGCGCGCTCGACCCAGTCCTCTTCCTTGAGGGACTGACCAACGGACAGGCCCTGAGCCAGGAAGAAGGTGTAGGCCATGCCGCCACCTATGATCAGGGTGTCAGCGGAGTCGATGAGGTGATCGAGAACGCCGATCTTGGAGGAAACCTTGGAACCGCCGACGATGGCGACGAAGGGGCGCTCGGGCTCGGCGAAGATGCCGGTCAGCGTGTCGACCTCCTTCTCGAGCAAGAAGCCGGCGACGGCAGGCAGGTAAGCGGCGGGGCCCACGACGGAACCCTGGGCGCGGTGAGCGGTGCCGAAGGCATCGAGAACGAAGACGTAACCATAGGAAGCGAGCTTCTTGGCGATCTCGGGATCGTTCTTCTTCTCACGCTTGTCAAAACGGACGTTCTCGAGAACGAGGACCTTACCCGGCTCGACGGCGGCGACAGCCTCAGCAGCCTTCTCGCCGTAGGTGTCGGCGACAAAGGCAACGTCGAGACCAGAGAGCTCAGCGAGCTTCTTGGCGACGGGCTCGAGGGACAGCTCGGGCTGGAAGCCGGTGCCCTCGGGACGACCGAGGTGGCTCATGAGGATGACGCGAGCATTGTGCTCAACGAGGTAGTTGATGGTGGGCAGGGCAGCCTTGATACGGGTGGTGTCGCCAACGACGCCATCCTTGATAGGCACGTTAAAGTCAACGCGGACGAGAACGCGCTTTCCGTCGACATCGATGTCGCGGACGGTCTTCTTGGTAAAGGCCATGTTTGCTTCTACCTTTCGTACGTGTCTGCCTCCCATTACGGCAGACGATTTCTTATAAAAAGGGCGCGACCCTAGGGTGTAAGCCCTATAAGGCCGCGCCCTTCTTTAGACGCTCAACGAGCTATTCGCTAAAAGCTAAATTAAGCAACGAACTTCTCGAAGTACTTGATGGTGCGGACCATCTGAGAGGTGTAGGAGTTCTCGTTGTCGTACCAAGAGGTGACCTGAACGAGGGTCTGGCCGTTGCCGAGGTCAGAGCACATGGTCTGAGTGGCGTCGAAGATGGAGCCGTGGGTCTCGCCGACGATGTCGCGGGAGACGATCTGGTCCTCGTTGTAGGCGAAGGTCTCGGAGATGGTCTCGGCGTAGGCCTTCATGGCAGCGTTGACCTCGTCGACGGTGACCTTCTTGTCAACGACGGCGTAGAGGTTGGTCAGCGAGCCGGTCGGCGTCGGGACGCGCTGGGCGGCACCGATGAGCTTGCCGTTGAGCTCGGGGAGAACCAGGCCGATGGCCTTGGCAGCGCCCGTGGTGTTCGGGACGATGTTCTCGGAGCAGGCGCGGGAGCGACGGAAGTTGCCCTTGCGCTGCGGGCCGTCGAGCGGCATCTGGTCGCCGGTGAAGGCGTGGATGGTGGTCATGATGCCGGACACGATGGGAGCGAAGTCGTTCAGACCCTTGGCCATCGGGGCGAGGCAGTTGGTGGTGCAGGAAGCAGCGGAGATGATGTTGTCCTCAGCGGTCAGCGTCTCATGGTTGACGTTGTACACGATGGTGGGCAGATCGCTGCCGGCCGGAGCGGAGATGACGACCTTCTTGGCGCCAGCGTTGATGTGGGCCTGAGCCTTAGCCTTGCTGGTGTAGAAGCCGGTGCACTCGAGAACGACGTCGACGTCAAGGTCGCCCCAAGGCAGGTTGTTAGCGTCGGCCTCTTTGTAGATCTTGATCTCCTTGCCGTCAACGGTGATGGAATCCTCGCCAGCAACGACCTCGTGATCGCGAGCGTAGTTGCCCTGCGTGGAGTCGTACTTCAGCAGGTAAGCGAGCATATCGGGAGAGGTGAGGTCGTTGATAGCGACGATCTCGGAGCCCTCATGACCGAACATCTGACGGAAAGCCAGACGACCGATGCGACCGAAGCCGTTAATAGCAACCTTTACTGCCATTGTGTCTCCTTTCGTAAGGCCCCCGCGAGCTACAGCGCCCGCCGTTGAGGCCCACAAACTAACCACTCGCCTAATATACCTTTTTTTTGACTTGAATTTCACGAGAATGCTCGAAATTGAAAATCAAATTTACGTTAAAACGTTTTAAAGAGTAAAACAGCAGTTAAATCCGTATAGTAGCAGTTTCGCTCAACTACCTGTTTGCTTCAATGAGCTTTTCAAGCCTCAAAACACGATGGTAGAGGGCCGACTTCGACAAGGGAGGGTCGGCCATCTCGCCCAGATCGCGCAGCGACAGATCGGGATAGCGCTCGCGCAGGTCGCAAAAGACCGCCAAGGCGTCCGGAAGCGTGTCGCGCAAACCTCGCTGTTCGAGCTCATCGATCAACGCAAGCTGATGCTGGGCGGCACCCGCACTTCTGGTCTGATTGGCCAGCTCGGCATTCACGCGACGGTTCACATCGTTCTTAACCAACTTGACCGCGCGCGCCTCCTCGATCTCGGCAACGCTGCGCTTGGCACCAATCAGCTTTAAAAGATGCTCAATCTCCTCGGCACTCTTAATGTAGACAGCAAAGGACCCGCGCCGCGCGTTAACGCGCGCATGGACCCCAATCTGCTCCAATAGATCGCAAAGGCCCCGTGCATACTGCTCGCCCTGCACCGCGATCTCCAAATGAAAGTCGCCGCGGGGATCGGCCACGAAACCGCCGGCGATGAGCGCGCCGCGAATGTAGGCAAGCCTGCAGCAGGGACGGGCAACGATGTGCCGGGGAACACCAGCGACGAGCCCTCCCCTACGGTCGAGAATGCCCAGCAGCACCAGAGCCTTATCCAAATCGGGCTGATCAGGCAAGGTGATGAGGTAGTTTCGAACCTTATGCAATACAGATTTACGGACGGTGAACTCCGTTTTGAGCTTAAGGATACGATGCGTCAGCGTGATCATCGTGCGCGCGACGGCTCCCGTCTCAGTCGCAACCGTCAAACGATACCGCCCAGAGCCGGTAAGCGAGAGCGTACCGCTCACGCGCGTGAGGGCGGCAAGCGTCGACAAGTCGCAGTATTCACATTCGGGTTCGCAGCGCGCGAGCTCGTCACGCACCTCGGCGGTAAACGACATGCAGGCCTATGCTTTCGTGTTGGCGCGCGACAGGTCGCGGTGGGAAATGCTCACGTGATATTGGGCACCTTCCAAATAACGTGCCGTGGCCTCGGCGATGGCAACGCTGCGGTGTTGACCGCCCGTGCAACCGATGGCGATAGAAAGCTGCGGCTTGCCCTCCGCGATATAGCCGGGCATGACCGTATCGAGCAGCTGCGTCCAGGCCTTCCAGAACTCCTGGGTCTTGGGATGGTCCAGAACAAAGTCGGAGACTTTCTTATCGAGGCCGGTCATGGTGCGCATCTCGGGATCGTAGAACGGATTGGGCAGGAAGCGGACGTCGATCATAATGTCCGCCTCGACGGGCATACCGTGCTTAAAGCCAAACGAGAACACGTGAACGTCCATGAGCTGCTGGTCGGACAACTCGGAAAATGCCATACGCAGCTTGTTGCGCAGCGCAGAGGTGCGCAGACGGCTCGTGTCGATAATCATATCGGCTCGGTCGCGAACGCCCTGCAGCTGCAGGCGCTCGCGCTGAATCGCATCGGCCGTAGTCTCTCCCGGCTTGGCAATGGGATGGCGGCGGCGGTTTTCGCTATAACGACGGATCAGTACCTCGTCAGAGGCCTCGAGAAACACGATGTCACAGCTCATCTCGCGCTCCTCGAGTGCGGCAACGGCATCGAGCAGCTCATCGAACAAGCCCTGGCTGCGCAGGTCGCAGGTGACGGCAAGATGCCTGCCCACGCCCGTATTGATGCCGACGAGTTCGGCAAGCTGGGCGATCAGACGCGGAGGCAAGTTGTCGATGCAAAAGTAGCCCATGTCCTCGAACACATGCATGGCCTGCGTTCGGCCCGATCCAGACATTCCGGTGATGATGACGATATCGGGGATGCGCTCCGAGCGCTCCGCCGCATCCATGGCATCTCCCTTTTGCATGTGCGCCTCCTAAAACAAGCGCGGGACCCGGCCAGCGGATCCCGCGCGATCAATTGCCTTTATTGAGTATACCGCCCCGAGCGGATACGAGGCCTGTCTTACGCCTCAAGCGCAGCCTTGAACCAACTTGTAATACTCGTGGGGTGCGTGATGGCGGTGCCGACGACAACGGCCCAGGCGCCAGCATCGATCGCGGCGCGAGCCTCCTCGGGCGTGTGCACGCGGCCCTCGCAGATGATGGGAAGACCGGGGAATTCCTCGGTCGCCTGACGCAGGAGCGGCAGATCGGGGCCATCGGCCATGGTGCAGTCGATGGCAGCGACACCGTGAGAAAGCGTGGTAGATACAAGGTCGAAGCCCATATCAACCGCACGGCGAATGTCCTCGATGGTGGCACAATCCGCCATCAGGAGCACACCCTCCTCGTGCAGCGGGCGGAAGGTATCCTCGACCGACTTGCCGTCGGGACGCGGACGATCGGTGGCGTCGATCGCCACGATATCGGCACCCGCAGCAACGCAGGCGCGAGCGTGACGCAGCGTCGGCGTGATGTAAACGCCCTCGTGCCCATCCTTCCACAGGCCGATAACGGGGACCTCACAGCGACCCTTAATGGCGGCAATGTCGGCAAGGCCCTGGCAGCGAATGGCGGCGGCGCCGCCGAGCTCGCAAGCACGAGACATTTGAGCCATGGTCTCGGGCGTACGAAGCGGCTCGCCCATATACGCCTGAACGCTCACGACGAGCTTGCCCTTCAGGGACTGGATCAAAGGACCAACGGTCATGTTCGACTCAACCTTTCTCAAAAACAGCCTTCTGAGACACCGCACCTTGACGTTCAAACCGTCGCTCGCGTACCGAAGTACGCTTCGCTCCTCTTTCACGTCAATCTGCGGCACCTCAGAAGGCGCACTTGGTAGCTATGTTTATTTCAACGACGCAAGAAGGTGTTCGGCGGCACCGATGAGCGGAGCATCGCCCTCAAGAGAACCGATGAGGATCGGCGTGTCCTGAAGCGGATCGAGCGCCTGGCTGGCATAGCCCTCGTGTACCGAATCCTTCCACGTCTGTGAACGCCAATCGGGACCTTGGTGAATCACGCCACCCGAAAGCACGATGACCTCAGGGTCCAGGATGTTAGCGAGCGAGCCCAAGCTGGCACCCAGCGCAAAGCCGGCGTCATGGATGACCTCAGTCGCCTTTGCGTCGCCCGCGCGGCACAGGTCGTTTACATCGCGACCGACCGAAGGACGGCTGGGGTCGACGCGGCCAAAGCGCTCGTCGTACATGCGACCAATGGAAGTGCCCGAAGCAACAGACTCAAGATGGCCAGAACGCCCGCAGGCGCAGGGAATGCCGGCGGCAGCCGAGCACTCGATGTGGCCCATATGACCGGCAGCACCGTGGAAGCCCTGCATCACGCGGCCGTTCTCGACATATGCGCCGCCGATGCCCGTACCGATGCCCAGACACAAGACGGAGAACTTGCCCTTGCCGACGCCCCAGTGGGCCTCGCCCAGAGCATGAGCCTGCACGTCGCCCACCACGGCAACGGGAAGACCAAGGTCCTCGCGCAGACGCGGCCCCAACTGAACGCCAGACCAGCCGGGCATGATCTCGTTGGCGTAGGCGATGGCGCCCGTCTTGGGGTCGACGACACCGGCGGCGCCAATACCGATACCGAGGACCTCGACATCGGGGTTCGCCTCGAGAGCAGCCTTGATGGACGCCTCGATGCGCTGGAAAACTGCCTCGCCGCCTTCTTGGGCCTCGGTGGGAACCTCGGCTTCAAAGACCGGATGGGGCACGCCGCCATCAGCCGGATACTCCATAATGGCAGTCGCAATCTTGGTGCCGCCGATATCGACGGAGCAAACGTACTTGTTCTCCATGTCGCTCTCCTTAGGAGATATAAACAACTACAGGAAATGCGCCGTCAGGCTAGCCGTCACAGCGCGGTAAAGGTTTTCCAGGTGCCCGAGATCGCCGAGAAGCCGTGTGGCCATTGACCTAATGGGTCATGGCCGCACGGTTGAACGGCGAGGTCGGGTGCCTGGGAAAGCTTTACAGGAGACCGTTGTCCTGGAGGACCTTGCGAATCGCCTCGACATTCTCGCCGGTCATGGCCTTCACCGGGCGCGGCATGGTCGGGCTGTCGAAGATACCCATGAGGTTCATAGCGGTCTTGAAGGCGCCGACGCCACCGGCATAACCCTGGACGCCCGAGGTGACATCCCAGATGTGCGAAATCTCATTGAGGCGATCCTGCTCGGCCTTGACGGTAGCCCAGTCACCAGCCTGAGCGGCCTTCCACTGACGCACGTAGCCCTCGGGCTCAACGTTGGCGAGACCCGGGACGGAACCGTCGGCGCCACCAAGATAGGCGCCGTCGACAACAACCTCGTGACCGGTGAGAATGCTCATCGGATGGCCGTTCTTCTCGTTCTCCTGAACGAGGTAGCGGAACGAGATGTCATCACCCGAGGAATCCTTGACGCCAGCAAGGACACCCTCGGCGCCGAGCTTGGCAAGGAGCTTCCAGGGGAGCTTGGTGTGGACGCACACAGGGATGTCGTAGGCGAAGATGGGCAGGTCGAGCTCCTCATGCAGGATGCGGAAGTGCTCCTCGACCTCGGTCATGCCCTGCAGGGCATAGAACGGGCAGGTGGCGACGAGGGCATCGGCGCCCAGCTCCTGAGCGACCTTACCGTGCTCGATCATGCGCTCGGTCTCGGTGTCGATGATGCCGACCAGAACGGGAACGCGGTGGTCGACGATACGGACGGCCTCGGCGATGATCTGACGGCGACGCTCGTCGGTGGAGAAGACGACCTCGCCCGAGGAGCCCAGGAAGAACAAGCCATCGACACCGGCATCGATCATGCGGTTGATGCTGCGCTCAAAGGAGGCAACATCGAGCTGGTGGTCTTCGGTATCGGGAACAACGACGGGAGGGATAACGCCGGTGAATTTCTGAGTTGCCACAAGAATCTCCTTAGTTGTCTGGCGGGCAGCCCTATGCCGCCCACTCTTGTTGGCAGTGTCCAGGCCGTCTAGGCCAAAGAACACGGGTAGAACGTTTGGTTAAAAAAGTCGACGACTTCGTTTTCGAACGCATTGATGCGCTCGCGAGCGTATTTGGCATAGATGATATGCCTCCGGTCACACTCAAGACCGTTGAATACGGCAAACTGATCCTTGGGATCGCTCACGGTATCCATAAGCGATGTGCCCATGAGCACCGATCCGCGCACCCGAGACGACAGCGCCTCGAGGCCGCCAGGAAGCGGATTGGCAACCGCCGTGCAGGCGAGGCCCCGCTCGTCCAGAGCAGAAACCGCCAGCGCGACTCCGCCACCAAGACCCTCGCCCCATGCAAAGATGCGGTCGGGGTCCATGCCATCAAGATTGTGCGCCACCTTCGCCAGCGCGCAACCCCAACGGACGCGCTCGACAAAAGCGGGCGAAGCAATCCCCCGCTGCAGGTCGTCCGCACCAGCAACATCGTCATCCAGCGCGAGGACGGCATAACCCATGGCGGCAAATCTCGTCATGTGATGCCAGCCGCGCACAGGCCGATCGATGTCGTGGAACATCAGGCACAGCGGCACGCGCTCAGATACTCGGGCACGACCGACAGGCTCAATCAAACGAGTGTGAATCGCGTCGTCACCGAGCTCAAAGGGGACCTCCGAGTAACGGGCGCAGGGGTTAACAAAGTCAATCGCCGTAATGGCCAGGCCTTGAATCTTAAGATTCGAAGCGCATGTCTCTAAATCAGAAACATCTGCTTGGACATCACCGCGCCAGTCCCGATATTCTGCGAGCCTTGACGAAACCGTTCCAGGAATTCCCACGAGCCCGGGGACAATCAGCTCGTCAACATTGCTCTCGCACTTAGACATGAGCCTCCCCTCCCTTGCAGAAAAACGGAATGATCAGATCGTCAAAATCCTGAATCTCCTCGTGGCCAAAGCCTTCAAAGAACTCATGACGCTTTTCGCAGGTCAGGTTGTTATAGACCGCAAACTGCGTCGCTGGCGGACAGACGATATCGGCTGTGCCGGTGCCAAGCAGCACGGGACATTTGACCATAGGGGCAAAGTTCTTGGAATCGAAGTACGCCAGCTTGGCATAGGCTTCGTCAATACGAGTCGAGTCCTCGTCAAACCAGCGAGACCAATAGCGCAGGCCCTCGTAGGCAATGTCGTCGGCATCCAAATCCCAGACCAGGCGGAAATCTGACAGGAAGGGATAGAGGATGGCGGCGCGATTGATAAGCTCGCTGTTAAGCGCACAGGTCGCAATGCCCAAACCGCCGCCCTGCGACGCGCCGTTCACAAACACACGGGAAAGATCGATGCCCTCGAGCTCGCGAACGATGCGGCACAGGATTCGAATATCTTGGTGTAAGCGGACATAGTAGAGGTTGGCAGGGTCGCCGTCGATACCGGCGACGATATGCCCGGCAACCGTTGTGCCCTCAAATCCACCAATGTCCTCGGAGGGACCTCCTTGGCCGGGGCAGTCGAGGGCGATGAGTGCCATGCCCATGCCCGCAAACGACGCCTGCTCAAACCAGCTGCGGCTTGCACCCGGATACCCATGGAACTGAAGTACCAATGGCACGGGCTCGTCCGAGACGGGTTTAAGGTACTTGGCATGCAGGCGCGCGCCACACATGCCGGTATACCAGAGGTCGAAAAGCTGGCAGGTCGCGGCATCGGCGACCGATGCCGTCTCGATCGCATAGTCAAGCCCGACGGCGTCGGCCTCGGCCATGCGATCCTTCCAAAAGAGATCGAAATCTGATGGACGGGGCATGGCGCCTCGATATTCACCAAATTGATGTTGTAGCTCCTGAGCACTTGGCATGGCTCGTGAACCCAACCTTTCGAAATCGCAACGGAGGTGCGCCCGGCAAGGGAACCGGGCGCACGGGAGGGAAAGCGAGGCTACTCGCCGAGCTTGGGATGCAGCAGCGACGGCGCAGCGCCGAGCAGCATCTTGGTATAGGGGTCCTGGGGGTGCTGGAAGACCTGCTTGGCCTCGCCCTGCTCGACGATCCTGCCGCCATTCATAACGATGATGTCGTCAGAGATATAGCGGACCGTCTGGATGTCATGGCTGATGAACACCATGGCCAGGCCGAGCTCCTTCTTAAGGTCGGTCAGCAGGTTCAGAATCTGCGCGCGGACCGAAACGTCCAGAGCCGAGGTGGGCTCGTCGGCGATGATGGCATCGGGGTTCAGCGACAGGGCACGGGCAATTGCGACGCGCTGGCGCTGGCCGCCCGAAAGCTGGCCGGGAAGAACCTCGGCAGCGGAGCTGGGCAGACCGGTGAGCTCCAGGAGTTCCTTGACGCGCTTCTCCTGCTCGGCCTCGGTACCCAGGTTGTGGACGCGCATGGGGTCGAGCAGCTGCTCGCGAACGACCATGCGGGGGTTGAGCGCCGTGGCCGGGTTCTGGAACACGACCGAGATGACGCGACCCATGTGGCGACGGTCCTCGGCGGTACGTTTGGTAACGTCCTTGCCCTTAAAGTAGACCTTGCCGCTCGTGGGGGCCTGCAGGCCGCACATGACGTTGGCGGTGGTGGACTTACCGCAACCGGACTCGCCGACGATGCCGATCGTCTGACCGGGCATGAGCTTAATCGTTACACCCTGGACGGCGTGAACCAGGTTGGGGTGCAGAATCGAGCCGGTACGGGTCCTAAAGGTGACGTGGACGTCATCAAGGAAGATGATCGGCTCGACGCCGTTGACTGCGGTCTCGCTCATCTACATCACCTCCGCGTGAGGGGTCAAACCATTTGCCTTGAGCACCTCGTCGGGGAGCTCGGAATAGAAGTGCTCGGTGCCGGGCACGCGCTTGAAGACCGGACGGGTGTCCAGGCCAATACGCGGATGGCTCGAGCGGGGCGCGAAGCGATCGCCCTTGGGGAAATCGCGCGGACTCGGAACGGCGCCGGGCACCTGGTGCAGGCGGCCCGAACCGCTCTCGATGGACAGAACGGAACCCAGAAGACCGCGGGTGTACTCGTGGATCGGGTTAGTGAGCAGCTCCTTGGTGGGCGCCTGCTCGATAACCTGGCCAGCGTACATAACCGTGATGTTGTGGGCGACCTCGGCGACCAGCGCCAGGTCGTGCGAAACGAAGATCATGGCAAAGCCGAGCTTGGCCTGAAGATCGTTGAGCAGCTTGATAACCTGCTTCTGAACGGTAACGTCCAGAGCGGTCGTGGGCTCGTCGCAGATGACCAGCTTGGGGTCGCGGGTAAGGGCCATAGCGATCAGGACACGCTGACGCTGGCCGCCGGAAAGCTCGTGCGGATAGCTCTCGAGCGTGCGCTTGGGATCGAGGCCGACGAGCTCCAGGAGCTCCTCGGCGCTGCGGGTTCCGCCGCGCTTGGTGAGCTGCTTCATCTGGGCAGAGATGAGCATGGAGGGGTTGAGCGAGGACAGGGCGTCCTGATAGACCATAGCGATATCGGTACCGCGCAGGCCGAACCACTCCTTCTTGCTCATCTTGAGCAGGTCACGGCCCTCCCAGAGGACCTCGCCGGAAAGGTGCTCGTCCTCATCGGTCAGGCCCATGATGGCCAGCGTGGTGATGGACTTACCGCAACCGGACTCGCCCACCAGGCCCATGGTCTGACCAGGACGGACGTCAAAGTTGACATGGTCGACGACGTTGATATCACCGTGATGCTCAAACTGAATGCAGAAGTCACGGACCGAGAGAATAGGTTCAACAGACTCGTCGGGCACATGGCGATCGTCACGCTTGAGCTCGACATCGCGCAGGGCGCCAAGGCGAGCGGAGAGGGACTGGGCCTGCTCCTTGTAGGCGCGAACGGGGTCGGAGACCAGCAGGTCGGCCTCGCGACGCTTGGAGGAATCGGTAGGATCCAGGGCGGCGGAGGGGGCAGCGGCCATGGCGTCGGTAATGCCCTCGGAGAGGATGTTAAGCGCCAGGCAGGTGATCATGATGGCCAGACCCGGGAACAGCGCCTGCCACCAACGGCCGGCGAGCACGCCGCCGCGGGCGTCGGCGAGGATGTTGCCCCAGGTAGCGGTGGGCTCCTGGATACCAGCGCCGATGAAGGTCAGCGAGGCCTCGAAGATGATGGCGTCGGCGACCAGGGTAACGGTGAAGACCATGATCGGGGCGATGCAGTTACGCAGAACATGCTTGATCAAAATCCACGGAGCCTTGGCGCCGGAAACGATGACCGCGCGGACATAGTCCTCGCCGTACTCGGACACGATGTTGGCGCGCACGATACGGGCAATCTGCGGAGTGTACATAAAGCCGATGGCGAAGATGATCGACGGCACGGAGTTGCCCAGGATGGAGACGAAGACGGCCGCGAGGGCGATGCCCGGGATGGACATGATGATGTCCAGGATACGCATGATCGTCTCGGAGACGGCCTTGCGCGAAACCGCTGCAAGGGCGCCCACGACTGAGCCGCAGACCAGAGCCATGGCAGTGGCGCCAAAGCCGATAATCAGCGAGTAACGACCACCGTAGAGCATACGCGACAGAATGTCGCGACCCTTATCGTCGGTACCGAAGATAAATCCGTTGCCGGGAGCCTGGCGAGCCGTAAAGATCTCGACCGGGCTATAGGGGGCAAGAAGGGGCGCCAGGATCGCAGTCAGGGCGACCAGCACCAGCACGACGGCGGCAATCTTAGAAGACAGCGTCATCTTCTTCCAGCCACCGAGCTTGAGCCCCTTGGAGGCAGCCTTCTCGAGCTGCTCGGTTTGCTTCTCTCGAATCTTTACCATAATCTACACCGTCCTGATGCGCGGGTTGATGAGCAGGTAGAGCATGTCAACCACGATGTTGATGATGATGAAGGCAAGAGCAACGACGATGACGACGCCCTGAACCAGGTTCGCCTCGTTGCCCTGAACGCCCTGCAGAATCGCGGTGCCCATGCCGGGGAGGTTGAAGATAACCTCGATGACGACGGCGCCGCCCATGAGGTAACCGATCTTAAGACCGAGGGTGGTGACCGGGGTGATCAGCGCATTGCGAAGAACGTTGATGCCGACGACGACCTTCTCGGGAACGCCGGCGCCACGAGCCATACGGACATAGTCCTTGTCGAGCTCCTCGACCATGGCGGTACGCACGATACGAGTCATCTGGCCCGTCAGCGGAAATGCCAAGGCGATAGCGGGCATGATCATACGTCCCAGATAGCCAACCGGATTCGTGGTGAAGTGAGGCAGAGCACCCGATGCCGGGAGGACCTTAAGGTAGGAAGAGAACAGCAGGATCAACAGAACGGCAAGCCAGAACGACGGGGTTGCCAAGCCGGCGATGGAAAAGACGCGGATCACTTGGTCCGGCCATTTGTCGCGATACAGCGCCGCGATGACGCCGAGCAAAAACGAAACGACCGCACCGATGGCAAGACCGATGAAGGTCAGCTGCATCGTGACGGGCAGGGCCGTGGAGATGCGCTTGGCAACGGAGTTGCGAGCAGCACCATAGGTGCCCATGTCGCCATGGATCAAATCGCCCATATAGCGCACGTAGCGCACGGGCCAGGGGTCGTCCAGACCATACTTCTCATGGTACTCGGCAACCGCCTCGGGCGAGGCACCGTCACCCAACGCCGTGTAGGCGGGGTCGGTCTTGGAGAACGACATAAGGAAGAACACCAGGACGGTGACGCCCAATGCCATGATCGGCAGCGCCACAAGACGCCTTCCAATCAAACGTAGCAAGTTGTTCACGTTCTCTCCCCTTTCTTTTGTCGGTAGGACCAACTGGTATATGAGTACGGATACTCATTACAAGACCCGAGCGACATCGTTGCCGCCCGGGTCTTTGTTTCAACTATGAGGATACGGTCCCAACGACCGACATCCTGCATACAGACTCAAGCGAGTCTTACGCCTTGACGGTCGCAACGCCCCTGAAGGACATGCTCGTCGTGCCGATGCCCTTGAAGCCATCGAGGGCCTCGCCGTTGGGCGCAGTGGACGGATCGTCCCAGGAAGCGGAGACGGTCTTGACGTGGACAACGGGGTACAGAACGGCGTTGTCGGCAATGATGTCGAAGCACTCGTTCCACTTCTTCTGCTGCTCGTCGCCCTCGGCGGCAAGAGCCTCGTCCATGAGACCGTGGAGCTTCTGCCACTCAGCGGACTCCTTCCACGGGCAACGGGTCTGCATCCAGACGTTGTCGCCGTACCACCAGTTGAGCAGCAGGTCGGGGTCGGCGCCGAAGCAGGAAGGATCGCCAGGGGCAAGGAGGATATCGTAGGCCTCGCCGCCGTCGATGGCAGCGTAGGTAGCCGGCGAGGTATCGGTCTGGATGGTCACATCGAAGCCGAGAGCGTCGAGGTCGTTCTTGACCTGGGCGGCCATGCCCTTAATCTGCTCGTTGTCGGTGGTGCGCAGGGTGATGGCACCCGGGGTGATGCCAGACTCCTCGATGAGCTTCTTAGCCTTCTTGGCGTCGGTCTTGTACACCGTGGAAGCCTCATGATAGTTGGTGAAGCTCTTGGGCAGGTAGCAGCTGGCAGCGGTGGCAAGGCCGGCGAAGGTGTTGCTGACCATCTTCTCGGTGTCGAGCGCATACATGACAGCCTGACGGACCTTGACGTTGTTCCAAGGCTCCTTGGCGACGTTGAACATGATGAAGCGGGTGCCGAAACCCTGAACGTTATCGATCTTGCAGCCGGCGCTCTCGAGCTGGTCGACGGCGTCAGCGGTAACGAGCTCCATAACGAGCGTGGAGCCCTCCTGCTGAGCGGTAACGCGAGCGGTGGGGTCGGTCAGGATGCTGTACTGGATCTTCTTATCCTCGGCAGCATACTCACCGTTGTACTCGGGGTTGGGAACCAAGGTGATCTCGGTATCGGAGATAGAGTCGTACATCCAGGGGCCGGAACCGATCGGCTGCTTGGCGCGATCCTCCTCGGTCTGGGTGGCCGGGGTAACGCGGACGATGGCCAGACGATCCTTGAGCAGGGAGAAGTTGGGGACCTTGGTCTTGACCGTCACGGTGCTGGCGTCCTTGGCCTCGATGGACTCGAAGGGCTGGAAGAACGGAGCATAGGTAGCGGAAGCGGCGCAAGCGGTGTAGGAGGCAACGACATCGTCAGCGGTGACCTCGGTGCCATCGGAGAACTTGGCGCCCTTGCGGATGGTGACCTCGAAAGTGGTGTCGTCCACGGACTTAGGATCGTCGGTGGCGAGCTCGTTGAAGGTGCTGTAGTCGTGGTAATCGATGCCGTAGAGGCCCTCGACGACGTGCCAGTTAGCACCCAGGCCCACAGCGGAGCCGGTGCTGGCGGGATCGAAGCTGGACGGAGCGTAAGCGGAACCAGCGGTGATCACGCCGCCGCCACGGTTGGCGGAATCGGTGGAACCGGAAGCGGAACCCTCGTCGCTAGAGCTGCCACCGCAGCCGGTGAGACCAAGCCCTGCGACAGCAGCGACGCTGCCGGTGAGGCCGAGGAACGAACGCCTGGACATACCCTTGTTGATGATGGCCATGTCTTCTCCTATCAATAGAGAATCTTACTCGGGAGCACCTAGACTTGCCCCCGCGCAACTTGCGGACGATATATACCTTACCTACCGACGAACCCAACTGAGGTGCCGCGCTCGGCGACCGATACATACATACGCTTGAACGGTATTTACTACCGTTCACCGAATTCGTTGACAAACGATTCGCCAGACAGTATGTATCGGCGAGGTGAGATATCAGTCTTCGTCAACCCGCAGGATAGCAGGGTTTTCGCTTGGGTTAGTCAAACGTTTTAGCGTTAATAAAACCCGAAACCAGCAGGCAATCATAGCGAAATAAATGGTTGAAAATCGCGCAATCATGTATATCAGTTGTTTGGCTCGTGTTTAGCTATCGGAATGGCCAGCCGCCGCCTCGGCGCGCTCGGCATTCCATGCAACGAGCGCCTCGTGGACCGCCTTGGCAACATCGGCAGGTATGCCGCGAACTTCCGCGATCTCTTGCTCGCTCGCCGCGCGCAAACGCTTCATCGAGCCAAAATGGCGCATAAGGGCACGTTTTCTGGTGGGTCCCACGCCTGGAACGTCATCGAGTACCGAAACCGTCATGGCTTTATCGCGCAACTCGCGATGGAACGTGATGGCAAAACGGTGCGATTCATCGCGAACCTGTTTAATTAGATAGAGCGAAGCAGCCCCGGTCGGCAGCACGACGGGAGTCTCGTCCCAAGGCACAAAAACTTCCTCATCGGCCTTCGCCAAGCCACAAACCGGTATATCGAGCCCAAGAGCCTCAAGTTGCTTGATCGCAGCGGTCAATTGCGGCTTACCGCCATCGACAACGAGCAAATCGGGGCGCGAGCCAAAGCGCTCGTCGACCATGCGCTCGGGAGCATAGCGTCGTCCCAAAACCTCGGACATCGACACGAAGTCGTTTGCCTCGTCCAATTCGGCCTGAATTTTAAAACGACGGTACTGGCTCTTGTCGGCGCGTCCGTTGGTAAACACCACCATCGAGGCGACGGTAAAGGTTCCATGCAGCGTCGAGATATCGAAGCACTCGATACGCATCGGCGGCGCCGGCAGCGCCAGCGCGCTTTCGAGCTCCAGGAGCGCTTGATTGGTGCGGTCGTCAGCGTACCCCGTTCGCATCATGTAGCGCATGAGGGCATGGCGCGCATTTTTGGATGCCATATCGAGCAAACGGTGCTTTTCGCCACGCTGCGGCCTATGGAGATGGCAGGAACGCTCGCGCTTGCCTGCAAGCCACTCCCCCAGCGCCTCCGCATCCTCAAGCTCGACAGAGAGGTTTATCTCAGCTGGAATATCAGCCGTCTCGTCGTAATAGCGCTTAAGAAAGCCCGATTGAAGTTCCTCTTCGTCGACATCCAAACCCTTATCGAGAATAAACTCGCAGGTTCGAACCGTTCGACCCTCACGCACGACAAAGACGCAAGCGGCGGAGATGGTCTCCTCGCGATAGAAACCGATGACATCGATATCGACACTGGAGGGAAAAACGACTTGCTGACGGTCGTCCAGACCCCTGATGACCTCCAAACGACGTTTGACGCGTGCCGCGCGCTCAAAGTCGAGCGCCTCGGCGGCATCCGTCATCTCGGAGGTCAGCTCATCGACGACATCCTTGCGATGGCCCGACAAAAAACGTTCGACACGTTTGACGTTCTTGGCATAGTCCGTAGGAGAAATCGCGCCGACACACGCACCCGGGCCGCGCCCGACATGGTAGTCAAAGCAGGGACGCCCGTTTTGCGCGCAAATCATATTGACGATGTCTTCCTCGCCCCTGTGGGACTCGACGATACGACGACAACGACGCCACTCCGCACAGGATGCGGAGCAGATGGGGATAACCTTGCGCAGCGTATCTATCGTCTCACGTGCCGCACGGCTATCGGTATAGGGACCAAAATAACGCGTTCCCGGCTTATGACGCTCGCGCGTATATTTGATAGCGGGATACAGGTCGCCCTTTGTAATGGCGATAAAGGGGTAGCTCTTGTCATCCTTGAGGTCAACGTTAAAGTACGGATGGTACTGACCAATCAAATTGCGCTCGAGCACCAACGCCTCGTGCTCGGTCTCCACCACGATATAGTCAAAGCTCGCCACCAGCTGCATCATCAGCGGGATCTTTTGACGCTCATCCTGCAGTGTCACGTACTGGCGCATACGGGAACGCAAGTTTTTTGCCTTGCCAACGTAGATGACATCGCCCTTGGCATCTTTCCAAAGGTAACATCCGGGCTGCGTGGGAACGCGCGAAACCTGCTCGGCGAGTGTTGGAATGTTGTCGTGACCGGCCACACGCACCTACTTGCGACGAAGCAGCGCCGAGACCTCGGGCATCTTAAGGACGACGGCAAGGCCAAAGGTAACAGCAAGCGAGACGACACCCGCAACGCAAACGTAGCCAAGAGTAATCAGAATCGAGCCGCCAAGTGCCCCGACAAAGTGCTCAAGCGCCCACATGACGCCGGCGCCTGCGGCAGCACCCAGGCCACCGAGCAAAAGGCCAAAGAAACCGCCATGCAGGATAGATTTGACCTGAAGACCACGCAGACGACGACGCAGCCACCACAGCGAACAACCGACCAAGATCACGTAGTCGACGACATACGAAAGCGCGATTGCCGGCATACCGAAGCCCAGCACAACGCCAAACAGCAGAACCGAGCCGGCCTGGCCGATGGCGGAATACAGGCAATAGCGGCTATAGGGCTTCATGTCGAGCAAGGCAGAGAAGCTCTTCTGCATCAACACGACCACGCCGTAGAGCGGCAGCGAGAACGCCAGGTAGACAAGGAACTCGGACACCAGCGCCACGCCGGACTCATCAAACTTGCCAGCACAGTAGATCATGTTGAGCGGACGCGCGAAGACAATCAGGTACAGCGCGAACGGAATCAGGAAGAACAGCATTTGGGCGACGCCACGCGAAATGCCCGTGCGAACGCTGTCGTAATCCTTCTCCTGTGCGTCGTGAGAGAGCTCAGTATAGAGCGCCGTCGAAAGCGAGGCGGCAATCAGCGCATAGGGCAGCGTGTACCACAGGCGCGCATAGGCGATGACGGAAGGACCAGTCTCGGGCTGGACCACCAGCGCGGCAGCGTTGGTGATAGAAGTCGAGACAAACATGCACACCGTGGCGAGCAGCGTCGGGATACCGAGCGCAATCGTCTGGCGCAGTGCGGGGTCCTTAAAGTCGATATGGATATGGGGATGCACGCCGTGCTTGCCAAGCGCGGGGATCTGACATGCCATCTGAATAAAGACACCGAGGGTCGTACCGGCCGCAATCAAGATGATGCCGGTACGTTCGCCAAACTGTGCGGACACGGGCGCAAAACCCATAAAGCTCGCAATGACGATCACATTGTTGAGGACCGGGGCAAACGTCGACCAGAAGTAGTCGCGGTGTGCGTTGAGAACGCCCGAGAACACCGAGCCCAAACCATAAAACAGAATCTGGATAGCAAAGAAACGGAACATGAACGCAGCGGTATCCATGCTGCCGCCGTCACCCGAAAGGAACGATTGAGTCCAGATAAAGCCCGGGGCGAACACGGTCCCCAGCAACGAAATGCCACCCAGCACCAAAAGCAGAATGCCGAGCAGGTTGCCCACGTACTCGTTCGAGGCCTCGCGACCCTGCTCACGCCTCACGCCCATGTACACGGGCAAAAACGCCGTCACGAGCATGCCGCCCATCACGAGTTCGTAGAGCATATTGGGCAGGTTGTTGGCGACCTGATAGGAGGACGAGAGTAGCGACATGCCGATAGCGGCCGCCATTGCCCACGTGCGGATAAAACCGGTAACGCGAGACACGATAGTCAGGATGGTCATAAGCCCGGCGGAACGACCAACCGTGGAGTAGTCCGACGAGCCCATGTCGTCAGTGTCATCTCGCGACGAAGAAACTTCGGATGAGGGTGTCTGAGGCGCAGATTCTTTTGCAAAATGAGCTCCGCACTTCAATTCTTCCTGCGGCATCGCTCAGTCCTCTCTCGTAATCGCGGCAACCGTCGCCCCGCAAAATGCAATTAAATCATCGGGTGCAAGCTCGAGCTGATAACCACGCTTGCCTCCCGAAATAAAAATGGTATCCCAAAGGACACATGTCTCATCAATGAGCGTCCGGTAGCGTTTTTTCATACCGACCGGGCTGCAGCCGCCGCGAACGTAGCCAGTCGCCGCAAGCAAATCCTTCACATGCATCATGGCCAAGGACTTCTCCCCCGCGGCACGCGCGGCGGACTTTAGATCGAGCTCGTCGGCAACAGGGATGCAGCACACGACATAGTCGTTGGACGGTGTCACGCAGACCAAAGTCTTAAATCCTTGACCGGGCTCCTCGCCAAGCTGCTCCGAAATCGCGACCCCCAGGCCCACCGACTCATCACCATCGTCTTCGTACGTATGTAGAACATAGGAAATGCCGGCACTTTCCAGCTCGCGCATCGCATTGGTTTTTGGCGTCTTTACAGCCTTTGCCATGACATATCCTTTCCCTCGCATTCGGACGCAAGGATTAAGTATATGTCCAATTCGGCTGCATACGTCACTTCGGCACAGCAAGCGCCATCGAATCACAAGGAGTCGATGGCGCCCATAAACTGAATCGTCTATTTATTGAGCATCAAGTTGAGCCTGACGCTCCCGGTCACGCCTGAGCAACGGCGCCAAAAACTTGCCCGTATAACTCTGCGGACAGTCCGCAACCTGCTCCGGTGTGCCCGAAACCACGACGGTTCCGCCGCCGTTACCGCCCTCGGGACCCATATCGATCAGGCGGTCGGCAACCTTGATGACATCAAGGTTGTGCTCAATCACCAGCACTGTGTTGCCCGCATCGACCAAGCGCTGCAGCACATCGAGCAGCTGGCGGACGTCCTCAAAATGAAGGCCAGTCGTCGGCTCGTCCAAAATATAGAACGTCTTGCCCGTCTGGCGTCGATGAAGCTCCTTAGCGAGCTTCACACGCTGTGCCTCGCCGCCCGAGAGCGTCGTGGCGGGCTGGCCCAGGCTCACGTAGCCCAAGCCTACATCGTACAGCGTCTGGAGCTTGCGCTTAATCTGCGGGATATTCCCAAAGAAGGCCAGCGCCTCGGTGACGCTCATGTCGAGCACGTCCGAGATGGTCTTGCCACGGTAGGTGACCTCGAGTGTCTCGCGGTTGTAGCGTTTACCGCCGCAAACTTCGCAGGGAACGTAGATATCGGGAAGGAAGTGCATCTCGATCTTGATCTGTCCGTCGCCCTTGCACGCCTCACAACGCCCGCCACTCACATTAAAGGAGAAACGACCCGGCGAGTAGCCGCGCGCCTTCGACTCCGGCGTACTCGCAAACAGCGCGCGAAGATCATCCCACAGGCCGATATAGGTAGCAGGGTTGGAACGCGGCGTGCGGCCAATCGGCGACTGGTCGATATCGATAACCTTATCGATACACTCGATGCCCTCGATTTTCTTATACGGACCCACGGGGCGCGTCGAACGGTGAATGGCATTCGTAAGGGCAGGCGCAATGGTGTCGGTAACCAGGGAGCTCTTGCCCGATCCCGACACGCCGGTAACAACCGTAAGCGTACCAAACTCGATCTTGGCGGTAACGTTTTTGAGGTTGTTGGCTCGAGCGCCCGTAATTTTAAGGCAGCCGCGACCGGGCTTGCGCCGTTCATCAGGCACCCGGATCATTCGTTTGCCGGTCAGATAAGCGCCCGTCATCGACTCGGGACACGCCATGATATCGGCAGGCGTTCCCGCCGCGACTACGTGTCCGCCGTTGACGCCGGCGCCGGGTCCCATGTCGATCACGTAGTCGGCGGCACGGATTGTGTCCTCGTCGTGTTCGACGACGATAACGGTATTGCCGATATCGCGCAGGCGCTCGAGCGTCTTGATCAGGCGCTCGTTGTCGCGTTGGTGAAGGCCGATCGACGGCTCGTCCAGAATATAGAGCACGCCCATGAGACCCGCGCCGATCTGCGTTGCCAGGCGAATACGCTGCGCCTCGCCACCAGAAAGCGTCGCCGAGGCACGATCGAGCGTCAGATAGTCGAGTCCAACATCGACCAGAAAACGCAAGCGCTCCAGAATTTCCTTAACGATGCGCCCGCCGATAAATTGTTGGCGCTCGGTAAGCTCCAAACCCTCAAAAAACTTGAGCGACTCGCGGCACGATAGGCAGCAGACCTCGTAAATGGACTTACCGCCTACGGTAACGGCGAGCATCTCGGGGCACAAACGAGCGCCGTGGCAGGTCGAGCACGGCTCCTCGCGAATGTACTTCTCCAGGCGCGCCTTGGTGTTCTCGTTCGTCGTCTCGGTATAGCGTTCGTACAGGATGTTGCGAACGCCCGAAAACTTGGTATCCCACTGGCTGCGACGTCCGTCGAGCTTTTGGTAGTCGACCGAGATCTTCGTATCGCCCAGGCCATCCAAGAATGCACGACGCACGCGAGGGGGCAAGTCCTCCCACGGCGTATCGGTGCTCACCTTAAAGTGTTTGCAGACCGCAGCAAAAATCTGCGGATAGTAGTTCGAATTGCCAAACAGGCTACCAAAGACTCCGTCGGCAATGGACTTCGAGGGGTCCTCGATCAGTGCCTCGGCATCAACGATTTTCTTAAAGCCCAAGCCGTCGCACTCAGGACATGCGCCATAGGGAGCGTTGAACGAAAAATCGCGCGGCTGAAGATCGTCAATGGAGTGTCCATGCTCCGGGCACGCCAAGGCCAACGAATACTCCAGCAGCTCGCCCTCGGTCCCCTCGGGAGCATCACGATCGGGCAGCATGTACACGTTTACATTGCCGTGAGCCAGCGCGGTCGCCTGCTCAACAGACTCGGCGATACGGCCCAGAGAATTCTCACGGATCACGATGCGATCGACCACGACCTCGATATCGTGCTTGAACTTCTTGTCCAGATCGATCGGATCGTCAAGCGAGCGCACTTCGCCGTCAACGCGCACGCGGCTAAAGCCCTCGGCGCGAAGATCCTCAAACAGTTTGGTGTACTCGCCTTTTCGCCCGCGCACCACCGGTGCCAGCACAAACGCGCGGCGGCCCTCCCCCGCCGCCAAGACCTTGTCGGCAACCTGGTCGGTCGTCTGGCGCTCAATGACGCGGCCGCATTCGGGACAGTGCGGGGTGCCCACACGGGCGAACAGCAGGCGCAGATAGTCATAAATCTCGGTTACGGTGCCAACCGTCGAGCGAGGGTTTTTAGACGTCGTCTTTTGGTCGATCGACACTGCCGGCGAAAGGCCGTCGATTGAATCCAAGTCAGGTTTGTCCATCTGACCCAAGAACTGGCGCGCATAGCTCGAAAGGCTCTCGACGTATCGACGCTGGCCCTCGGCATAGATAGTGTCAAATGCCAGCGAGCTCTTGCCCGAGCCAGAAAGACCGGTAATGACCACGAGTTGGTCACGCGGGATGGAAACATCGATATCACGGAGGTTGTGCTCACGAGCGCCGCGAATAACGATAGAAGAATCAGACATGGAAGCTCCTTGCCTCCTATTGCATCGAATCATACTGCCGATGAGTTTAGCGCACTCGACGCGCACAGATGTTCGTAATACAAGATTCGCAGACCTTTAGCTTTGCGTATCGGGTGCTTTGTTTCTCGAAATGTCGTGGAAAGGTTACAGTAATCTAATACTGAACTTAATTTGCTGTAACAGAGGAACGTCCATGACCGAAGATATCCCCCTTGAAATCACTTCGAGTGACATGGCCAATCTGCCCATATTCATCGCCGCCCTTATCGTGGCCACCGTCGTCGTGCGCGTGTATTTTTCAATCAAACACAATGAAAAGCCGCCCATTGCCCGCGTCTTTTGGTGCGCGACGCTCCTCATCCCGCTCGGCATGGTAGCTGCATGGATTACGAATCAATTGCTCGTAAATGAGGACAGTTCCCTATGGGTCCTTTCTTATTCGGCGCTCGGTGCTGCCGCCGTCATACTTCTTGTCGAGCCCTTGGTTTCGGGACTAATCGACCAAACCGATCTTGCGACGGGAACGGTTGCCTGTATTTGCCGTGACATCCTTGTCATCGCCGCTGTTTCAGCGCTCTCGTTCGTTTCACTCGAAATTGCCTGCAACGAAACGCTCTATCGCATTCCCGCCAACTCATTTGGGTTTTCCGTCGGGTTGCTCGCGACGGTTCTGCTCTCCCTTTATTTGCTGGGACAACGTCATGGAGGTGTCATGGCCCTCGTGCCCGTCGTCTGTTGCATCCTTGGCATTGCCGAGCACTTCGTCATAACGTTTAAAGGCGAGGCCATCCTGCCAAGCGATATCTTGGCCCTTGGCACCGCAATGGAAGTGAGCGAGGGATACGAGTTTACCTTTACCGCCGGAATCGTAACCTCTCTAGCCCTGCTGGAGATTTCCCTGGGGCTTCTTTCGCTTATCCGACCGCGCAAGCTCCGTACGTCCACCCATGTCTTCCCCGCAATCGCCGCCAACCTCTGCGCTTTTCTGCTAGTGACCGTTGTGGGGCTCTCGGGCTTTTCCAGCATCGACTTGGAGCAGGCGCTGAATTTTGGATTTGACCGTTGGCAGCCCATCACCACGTATGCGTCTCAGGGTTTTATCACTTCGTTCACCGAAATGGTCAACGAGTTGCCCATTGAGAAGCCCGAAGACTATACGCCCGATGAGGCGCAGAGCATCGAGCAGGAGCTCGCCGCCACCTACGACAGCACGTATGGCTCGAGCGAGCAGCGCGCGGCGGCCGTTGCCCAGTTCAATGAAATCAAGCCGACGATTGTTGCCGTCATGAACGAGAGTTTTAGCGACCTTTCGTGCTTTGAGCAACTCCAGGCGGCCGGGTACACCGGCCCCGCATTCTACAACTCGCTTCCCGACACACTTGTTCGCGGCACCATGCTCGCTTCGGTCGCCGGTGGCGGAACGGCGAACTCCGAATTCGAATTTTTGACCGGAGCGACAACGGCCTTTGTCGGATTAGGCAAAATCCCCTATCAGCTATATCAGATGAATGGCGTCAACAGCCTGGCAAAGGACCTTAAGGAGCTTGGGTATACCGCTACCGCTATGCACCCGCAAAACCCCGTCAACTACCATCGAGATAAAATCTATCAGCAGCTGGGCTTTGGAGACTTTCTTTCAATCGGCGATTTCGAAGGTGCGCCCTGTTACCATGCCGGCGTATGCGACTACGCCACCTACGACAAGATACTCGACCTGCTTAGAACCGACGAAGCCCCGCAGTTCATCTTTGACGTCACGATGCAAAATCACGGCGGCTACGACTATGGCACCGTTCCCGCCGAGGAGCTGACAAACTATTGGGTCGAGGGAGCCAGCGAGGGCGCCAATAGCGCACTCAACACCTATCTTACCTGCATCAACGCATCCGACCGGGACCTCGAGTACTTTATCAACGAGCTCCGCAATATCGGCAGACCGGTTGTCCTTGTCTTTTTTGGCGACCATCAGCCGAGCGCCGCAACGGCCCTCAACGACGAGCTGTACCCTCAGGAAGATACGGCAAGCCACGCTTTCCGTATCTATCAGTCGACCTATTTCGTCTGGGCTAACTATGAAATCGCCGGCAATACCGAGCTCAACGTCTACGACACCGTCGGGGCAAACGAGATTGCAGCCATTACCCTTAATAAGATCGGCGCCCCGCTCACCGACTATCAAAAGGCTCTGCTTGCAACAAGGTCAGATGTGCCCACCATCAATGTCGCCGGCTACCTTGGTGCCGACGGGCTGCGCTACGACTTGGAATCTGAAGACAGCCCATACGCCTCGACGATCGACAAGCTGCAGCGCATGCAATACCTCGAGTTCGCCAGCAAAGTTCAGTAAGCCCGCCCATTCGCTTGGACCCATCGTATTGCAAGCACGCTCGGCCCAAATGCATCGCAAATGACTCCCGCTCGCAAACGAGGGTACAATGACGCTCGTGTCACATCACGGGGCCCCGGCCCCAACATATACAAAGGAGTCATACATGGGTTGCGAGCACGCACAGGCCGCCGGTGGACAAACGTCGCCGTCGCAATTTGAGGAGAACACGCTGTCCGAGGTCAAACGCGTCATCGCCGTGCTTTCCGGCAAGGGCGGTGTCGGTAAGTCGTTTGTCACCGGTGCCATCGCCACCGAGCTTGCCCGTCACGGCCACAAGGTCGGCGTCCTCGATGCCGACATCACCGGTCCCTCTATCCCCAAGATGTTCGGTATGAGCGGACGCCACGTCCATGCCCTTGGCAACCTTATGCTGCCCGAAATCTCCGAGCACGGCGTCAAGGTCATGAGCTCCAACCTGCTGCTCCAAAACGAGACCGATCCCGTCCTTTGGCGCGGTCCGGTCATCGCAGGCGCCATTAGGCAGTTCTGGAGCGAGACCTCGTGGGGCCCCATCGACTACCTGCTGGTCGACATGCCCCCGGGAACAGGCGACGTCGCGCTCACCGTCTTCCAGTCGCTGCCCGTCGACGGCATCGTCATCGTCACGAGCCCGCAGGATCTGGTCTCGATGATCGTCGCCAAGGCGGTCAACATGGCCGAGAAGATGGACGTCCCCATTCTGGGCATTGTCGAGAACATGAGCTATATCGAGTGCCCCGACTGCGGCAAGAAGATCGAGGTCTTTGGCAAGAGCAAGCTCCCCGAGGTCGCAGAGCGCTATAACCTCGACATCTTGGGCCAGCTTCCCATTAATCCGGCACTCGCCGAGGCCTGCGATAAGGGCGAGGTCGAGACCGCACTGCCCGATGGCATGTTGCCCAAGGCAGTCTCTGCCGTCGAGGCCATTACCCCGCACGAGACCGACGAGGCCTAAGTGAACACGAGCGCCTTCTATGACGTCCTGGTAATCGGCGGCGGGGCTTCAGGCCTCGCCGCCGCCATTACGGCCGCACGCGCTGGCAAAAGCGTCTGCATCGTTGAGCGCGATGTCGCCTGCGGCCTTAAGCTCCTTGCGACCGGCAACGGCCGCTGCAACCTCTCCAACGAATCGATTGATCCACAGCGGTATAACCACCCCGCATTCGTTGAATCCGTTATGGGCCCCCGGCCCGAACAAGAGCTTATGGGTTTCTTCTCCTCGCTGGGCATCATGACAACCTCCGAGGAAGGCCGGCTGTACCCGCGCTCCCTTCGCGCCGAATCGGTGCGCGACGCGCTTCTCAACGTTTGCGACCGCCTGGGTATCACCTTAATCTGCGGAGCCAACGTTGCCTCGGCGCACAAAGCTTCCGAAGGTTGGACACTCCAAATAGACCGTCCAGTGCGGGCGCTCAAGGCAAAAAAGCACGACGACCGAAAATCGGAGCTCCGCTCGCTTCGGAAAGCGCTCGCCGATGTCCCTCGCAAGAACGAGGCCCTGCAGGCACATGCCGTAATTATCGCCACGGGCGGCAACCCCACCGGTATCGCCGATACGTTTCGCCTCCCCCTCACTTCGCTGCGCCCCATCCTCTGCCCCGTATCGGCAACGGTCGTCGGCGATCGGGCGGCACTCAAGACGTTGGATGGCCTGCGCGTCCGCGCCCGCTTGACGCTCGCCCGCAATCATAATGAGCTCTGGCACGAAGACGGTGAAGTCCTGTTTCGAACCTTCGGTATCTCGGGCGTCGCTGTCTTCAACCTCTCCCGTCGTATCCAGCGCGGCGATACGATCCTGCTCGACGTTTTCCCCGACCTCTCTAAAGACAAGTTGCTCGATATGCTTAACCGGCGCGTTGAGCTGCTCGGCGGCTTTTCGCCCCGCGATCCCCGTTGGCTCGACGGTATGCTTGCCCCGCAACTCTCCCGCGTCGTCTGCACAGCGTTCGAGCAGTGCCATCCAGGCTCCAACGATGTCATCCACCTGGTCTCGATCCTCAAGCACTTTAAGTTGCTCGTCGAAGGAACCGCCGAGGAGCGCTCGGCGCAGGTCACGCGTGGTGGTATATCTGTCGAGAGCATCTCAACACCCAGTCTACGCGCGCGCAGCGTTGTCGACACCCCGCTTTACGTCTGCGGCGAAGCGCTCGACATCGACGCCGATTGCGGAGGCTTTAACCTTGCGTGGGCATGGCTCTCGGGCATTCGCGCTGCAAGCAGCCTGTAGCCGCGCAGTCTATAATCAAAACGCATTCGGGCCGTCTGGGATACCGGACGGCCTCTTTCTTGCCTCTAAGGAGACCTCGATGATCGAAATCACCCAAGTCAACGCGTCGCTCGATGAAGCCGGCGATGAAAATGCCTGCCTCATTGTTGGCAAGCGAGTCGCCAAGCGCGTCCTACGTTGCAAGGACTCCGAGATCAAGTCCATCGAGCTCCACCGCAAGTCAATCGACGCCCGCAAAAAACGAGACGTCCATTTTATCCTGAGCTTTCGTGTTGAGCTGACTAGTCCCCACCTCGAGCGAGAAGCGGTCGACAGCGTTGCCGAGCGTGACCGCTCGCGCGTACGCGCGATAGAAGACGATGGGTCTTCATTCCCCACCCCCGTCTCCGACGCACCTCAAGAACGCCCTGTCGTTGTCGGCGCCGGATGCGCCGGCCTTTTCGCTGCGCTTACGCTCGCCGAAGCAGGTCTTAAGCCCTTGCTCATCGAGCGCGGCGACCCGGCATTTCGCCGCTCGCATGCGATCGATCTCTTTCTAAAGGAGCGCATCCTCGACCCCGAGAGTAATATCCAGTTTGGTCTGGGCGGCGCGGGGACCTTCTCGGACGGCAAGCTCAATACGGGAACCAAAAATCCCGCCCATCGCCTTATCCTCGAAACCTTCGTCGAGGCGGGTGCGCCCCGCGATATTCTGTGGGATGCCAAGCCGCACATTGGCTCCGACATCCTTCCCACGGTTGTCACCGCTATATCCCAGCGCATCGAGCAGCTCGGAGGTGTCGTCCGTTATCGAACAAAGCTCGCCGACATTCACATCGACGCGTCTGGCGCCATTACCGGTATTGATGTCCAATCGTCCCAAGACGCCGCTTGCGAGCCAATCGAGACAAAGCACCTCATCCTCGCCTGCGGGCATTCTGCTCGCGATATTTTTGAGCTCCTTAAAGACCACAACGTGGCCCTCGCACAAAAGACCTTTGCCATGGGCGTTCGCATCGAGCATCCGCAGTGCGACATCGATCGAGCCCAATATGGAGCCTTGGCGGGACATCCAGCGCTCGGTGCGGCCCCTTACAAACTTGTTGCCCATCTTCCCAACGGCCGCAGCGTGTTCTCGTTTTGCATGTGCCCCGGCGGACAGGTTGTCGCCGCCTCTTCCGAGCAGGGCCACCTGTGCGTCAACGGCGCTAGCCTCAATGCCCGCGACGGACGCAACGCAAACGCCGCCCTGCTCGTTAACGTCACGCCTGAGGACCTTCCCAACGATGACCCGCTCGCCGGCATCGAGCTCCAGCGTGCCTGCGAGGCGGCCGCCTATCGCCTGGGCGGTTCCAACTGGAACGCACCGGCACAGCTCGTCGGAGATTTCCTCGCAGGACGCGCCAGCAAGGCGCCCGGAAAGGTAAAGCCCACCTATCCGCTCGGTGTGACCTGGACGGCAATTGACGAAGCCCTGCCGCAGCATATCGTCGAGTCGCTCCGCCTGGGACTTCCCCTACTCGGAAAAAAGCTACGAGGCTACGACCGCTCCGATGCCGTTCTTACCGGCGTGGAGACTCGTTCGAGCTCACCGGTTACTGTCACCCGAGACCGAACGTGCCATGCCGTGTTGACCCCGGGCCTCTACCCTTGTGGTGAGGGAGCTGGATATGCTGGCGGCATCATGAGCGCGGCCACCGACGGCATCCGTTGTGCCAAAGCCCTGATCGCAGACCTCTAACGCACGAATTCCAGCGCGCAAAAGACACAGGCCCCGAGCTCCACAGGGAACTCGGGGCCTGTTCGCTATTTCTTAAACCGTGCACCCTGGCGTTTTCTGCCCGATGCGAACGTGGAACCCTTGCGGGCCTGTGAACGTAAGCGCTCGATCGTCTCGTCCTCAGACGCGCCCTCGAGCATCGCCCGAATCTGAACGACGGCATCGCGCAGGCGCGCCGCCTCCTCAAAGTCCATGGCGGCAGAAGCGTTACGCATGTCCTCTTCCATGGATTCGACAATCCGCACAAGCTCGTCATGCGGCAGTTCTTCCAACTGCTCCGCAAGTGTCTGCTCGGGCGCCACCGTTTCCGGCACACCGCCCTCGCCCGACTCATCGGGCGTATAGAATGCGCCATGACCAAGAGAGTCGCCCTTCGAGCGTCCCTTGGAACCCACGGTTTTTTCGGCCTCGGCAATAAAACTTGAGATGTCGTTGATGGCCTTGCGCACCGTCTTGGGCACGATGCCATGCTCTTCGTTATATGCCATCTGAATCTCGCGACGGCGCTGCGTCTCCTCGATGGCCTCTTTCATCGAATCGGTCACAACGTCCGCATACATGATGACTTCGCCATCGGCGTTACGGGCCGCGCGGCCAATCGTCTGAATCAGCGAACGGCGGTTGCGCAAGAAGCCTTCCTTATCGGCATCGAGAATTGCCACCAGTGAGACCTCGGGGAGATCCAAGCCCTCGCGAAGCAGGTTGATGCCAACGAGGACATCGATCTTGCCCTCGCGCAGCGTTCGCAGGATCTCGACACGGTCCATTGTCGCCGTATCAGAATGCATGTAATTGACCTTAATGCCCGCATCAAGCAGATGGTCGGTCAGGTCCTCGGCCATGCGCTTGGTCAACGTGGTCACCAGCACGCGCTCCTTGCGGGCAACGCGCTCGCGAATCTCGTCCTCAAGATCGTCAATCTGACCGCGAACCGGACGCACATCGATCTTGGGATCGAGCAGACCGGTCGGACGAATAATCTGCTCCACGTCGTTTTGGCTCACCCGCAGCTCGTAATCGCCCGGCGTGGCCGAAACATAGATAAACTGGGGTATCCTTGCCTCAAACTCATCGAAACGAAGCGGGCGGTTATCGAGCGCCGAGGGCAGGCGAAAACCGTGTTCCACCAGCGTCACCTTACGCGAGCGGTCACCTTCGTGCATGCCGCGAATCTGCGGCACCGTCACATGGCTCTCATCGATGATGCAGAGCATATCCTTGGGAAAGTAATCGATTAGGGTAAACGGCGGCTCACCCGGCTTGCGACCGTCCAGATGACGCGAGTAGTTCTCGATGCCGTTGCAAAAGCCCATCGTCTCGAGCATCTCAAGATCATAATCGGTGCGCTGCTGCAGACGCTGTGCCTCGAGCAACTTGTCGGTCGCCTTGAGCTCCGCCACGCGCTTCTCGCACTCTTCGCTGATCGATTTCAGAGCCGCCTTGACCTTCGGCTTCTCGGTCACGTAGTGTGATGCCGGCCATACGGGAATGGCCTCGTACTCACGAAGCATCTCGCCGGTGACCTCATCGATCTCGGCAATCAGCTCGACCTCGTCGCCAAAGAACTCAAACCGCAACGGATGCTCGGCATAAGGCGGATACACGTCGACAACATCGCCGCGCACGCGGAACGTGCCGCGTGCCAGGTCATAGTCATTGCGATCATATTGAATGTCGATAAGTGCATGGATAAAGTCATCGCGCTCGAGCGGCACCTTCTTGTCGACGTTTGGAGCCAGACCCGCATAGTCCTCAGGAGAGCCAATGCCATAGATACACGAGACCGATGCGACAACGATCACATCGCGTCGAGAGAGCAGCGATGCGGTCGCCTGATGTCGCAGCATCTCAACCTCTTCGTTAATCGAGGAGTCTTTCTCGATATATGTATCGCTTTGCGGCACATACGCCTCGGGCTGATAGTAGTCGTAATACGAGACAAAGTAGACCACAGCGTTATTGGGAAAGAACTCTTTGAGCTCGCTCGCAAGCTGAGCAGCGAGCGTTTTATTCGGAGCCATGACCAGCGTCGGCTTTCCCAGGGCCTCAATAGTCTTTGCCATCGTGAAGGTCTTGCCCGAACCAGTCACGCCCAGCAAAACCTGATAGCGGTCTCCGTCCCTCACGCCCTGCACAAGCGACTCAATGGCTTTAGGCTGGGAACCGGCAGGCTCATAGGGAGAAACGACCTTAAACGGCACGTCAGAGCCTTCAACGCCAAAGCGCTTAAGTTCACCACCAACGCGTTCTACTTCAAATTCCGCCATGGATACTCCTAACTCATATATCTGCAGTATACGCAGGCGGCAGGCATAGTCCTATACGAACCGATCGGGATAGAGGGTCTTGTAGCGAGCCCAGGCATTATTGACACGAATCAGATACGCCTGCGTCTCGGGAAAGGTAATTGCATTATGAAGCGACGTACCCTGCTGCGCCCATCCGTCGACATTGCCCATGCCGGCGTTATAGGCGGCGATGGCACTATCCGTCGACCCGTTGAAATAGGCGAGAAGATACGAGAGGTATGCGCAGCCAAACTCGATATTCGTAGCCGGATCGTTAAGATTGTCGGCCGAATACTCCCCTCCGTCGACAAGGCCCTTGGCAATCATATCCTGGGCAGTCTCGGGCATCAGCTGCATCAATCCCTGAGCACCCTGATTCGACTCGGCCTCGGGATCCCAATTCGATTCCGACTTAATGACAGCGCACACCAGATACGGATCCAGATTATGCGAAATACTGAATTGCTTTACATACGCCTCGTAGTCAATCGGATACAGCGGCTTAAAGAAAGCGGCAGGGGCACACGAGTAGACGAGCGAAATAAGGCCGAAGACGAACACAACGGCAAGTGGCGCCACGCGATACCACGTAAAGAAACGTGCCTTAGGCATCGGCCTCCTCCTTATCCGGAGTATCTATAAACCCGTGGCATGCAAGCCATGAGTCAAGCTGCTCAAAGAGCGAATTATCGCCTGCGGCATTATCAATCACCGTTGTAGCGAGATTGCACAGCGCAGACTCATCGGGCTGGCAAGCAGAACGAGCATCGAAATCGGATGGCTCCATGCCACGTTGAATAGCGCGCTCGCGACGAACTGACAAAGGGGCGCTGATGACCAGAATTTCATCAGCCAAGCCAAATGCATCCTCAAAACCAGTCGGAGCAGAAACCTCGACCACCGCAAAGGGATAACGGGGAGATGAAACCGTACAACAAACCGGATCGAGAATCCTAAGCGAAAGCTGTTCAATCAGAACGGGATGCACGATGCCATTGAGCCGTGCGACCGAATCAGGAGAAGCGAAAGCTCGAGAAGCGAGGATGCTGCGGCGAATGCCGCCTTCCTCATCCAAAATGTCCCAACCGAATTCATCCGCGAGAGTATTGACGATATCAGAGCCCGGCACATACAGAGATTTTGCAAGCTCATCCAGATCGATAAGCATAGCGCCACGAGATTCGAAATAGCGGCAGGCCGTCGACTTACCCGAAGCAATATTGCCCAAGACAAATACGGTAAACATCAAGCCCTCCCTAACGCCAATGCGAGTAATTATCGCTCAAATACACTAGATGGACTCAAAATACAGCCAAACAGTAAGAGCACATACGGGGGAGTTAGGTCCCAAAGTACAACGTGTATACAACGCAAAAAGGGGGAGGCCGCGAGGCCTCCCCCTTCTCAGTTCAAGCGCACGGCTCGGTGCCGTCCACCGGTCAGCGGCGCCCTGGCCTCCCACGGGCTGACCCCGCAGTACTCTCGGCGCGATGGGGCTTAGCT
>DBFMRS010000066.1:0-5847 GCA_048387515.1 Collinsella sp. | reverse complement strand
GCCTTGACCTTTTCCTCGTCCAGGTCGAGCAGGACGACGTTGGCGCCGTTGCGGGCGAACTCGCGGCAAATCTCGACGCCCATACCGCCGAGCGCGCCAGTCACGGCGCAGACATCGCCCTCGAGCTTAAGCCAATTGCTCATAGGAACTTCCCTTCTTGTGCCTCCCGGTGGGTCGCTCCCATTAACCGACCCACGTGGTTTTCGCTGGTTATCGTATGCTTTGCATTTGCGCAGGTGAATTGCATATTTGTTAGAATGGCGTTAACCGTAGGTTTATACTGTGCGATGCAGTTTTTCTCAATCGAGCGCGTGACCTGCCAAAACGACCCCCTGTGGCGCCATGCGTTCACAGGCGCGAAAACGGGAGATTGACGTGTACGATCGACGACTCGAGGCCATATCGGCCGCCGCGGAGCTGGGAAGCTTCTCGCGTGCGGCGGCAAAATTGCGCGTGTCGACCCCGGCGCTCGTCAAACAGGTGTCGGGTTTCGAGGCCGAGTTTGGCATCACGTTGTTCGAGCGCTCGCATTCTGGTGTTAAGGTGACGCTGGCGGGCGCTCTGCTGGTGGACGACGCGCGCTCGATCATGCGGCAGTCCGAGGACGCGCTGCGCCGCGCCCGACGCGCGGCGGGCGATGGCGGTGCTGTGCGTCTGGGTGTGTCGATGATGTGCCCGGGGCGCCAAACGCTGTCGATGTGGTCGGGCGTACACGAGCTGGAACCGTCGCTGCGATTTGAGATCGTGCCGGTAAGCGACCTCTATGACGAGCGCGAGACCGTCATGCGCAGCCTCGGTCGAGAGGTGGATGTAGTGCAGTCGAGTTTTTCTACCCCACGCTGGGGCGACTCCTGCCAGAAGCTCCGCATCGTTAACGTGCCGTTTTATATCGATCTGCCGCGCACGAACTCGCTTGCACGCAAGACGCGTATCACGGTTGCTGACCTGGAGGGCATGCGCCTGCGCGTGCTCCGTCACGGCAACGACGCCATGGACAGCCTGCGTATCGACCTTTTGGCCGACGGCGGCGTAGACGTGATCGACGTGGACAGCTTCGACTTTGCGCTTTTTAACGAAGCCGAGGAAAAGGGCGACGCGGTGCTCACCTGCGGCGCATGGTCGGGCGTGCACCCGGCCTTTGTGGGCGTGCCGTTTCTGTGCGGGCGAGAGGTGCCGGTCTTTTTGCACTATCCGCTCGAGCCAACCCTCCAAGTACAAAAATTCGTCAACGCCATGGCCCAACTCCTCAAGTAGCTATCCCGAGCATAGAAAAGCCCCCGCAGCTCGTGTGAACTGCGGGGGCTTTGTTCGCCATGGCACATTGTGCCTGGGTCGCTGAGATGAGTCGATTTGCCCCGAAAGAGGAGGGCATTGACCTTGGGGTCATGCCCGACGAATGAGCGGCAAATCGGCCATCTCGGTGAGCCAGGCTACTCCAGCTCAAACGCTCCCGTGTACAGCTGGTAGTAATACCCGCGCTTGGCGATCAGCTCGTCGTGGTTGCCACGCTCGATGATACGGCCGTGGTCCAGGCAGATGATCGCGTCGGAGTTGCGCACGGTGGACAGGCGATGCGCGATGACAAACGTCGTGCGGCCCTCCATGAGCTTATCCATGCCCGCCTGCACGATGGCCTCGGTGCGGGTGTCGATGGAGCTCGTGGCCTCGTCCAGGATCATCGCCGGCGGATCGGCGACGGCAGCGCGTGCGATCGAAATCAGCTGGCGCTGGCCCTGCGACAGCTGCGCGCCGTTGCCGGTGAGCATGGTGTCGTAGCCGTCAGGCAGGCGGGTGATAAAGTCGTCCGCGCCGGCGAGCTTTGCCGCCGCGATGCACTCCTCGTCGGTAGCGTCCAGGTTGCCGTAGCGGATGTTATCCATCACGGTGCCGGTGAACAGGTTCACGTCCTGCAGCACGACGCCCAGCGAGCGGCGCAGGTCTGCCTTGCGAATCTTGTTGACGTTGATGCCGTCGTAGCGGATCTTGCCGTCGGCGATGTCGTAGAAGCGGTTGATGAGGTTGGTGATGGTCGTCTTGCCGGCACCGGTGGCGCCGACAAACGCGACCTTCTGGCCCGGCTTGGCAAACACAGACACGCCGTGCAGCACCTCGTGGTCGGGCGTGTAGCCAAAGTCGACGTTGTCCATGACCAGGTCGCCGCGCAGCGGCACGTACTCGATCTCGCCGGTTGCGCGGTGCGGATGTTTCCACGCCCACATGCCGGTGTGGTGGTCGGCCTCCTCGAACTCCCAGGTATCGGGGTTCACCTGCGCGTTGACGAGCGTCACGTAGCCTTCGTCGGTCTCGGGCTTCTCGTCGATGAGCTCAAAGATGCGGTCGGCGCCGGCGAGGCCCATGACCACGGCGTTGATTTGCTGCGAGATCTGGCCGATCTGTCCGCAGAACTGCTTGGTCATGTTGAGGAACGGCACCACGACGGCGATGGACAGCGTCATGCCCGAGATGCTCAGGTTGGGCACGCCCAGCGCCAGGAAAATGCCGCCGGCAAGGGCCACCAGCACGTAGAGCAGGTTGCCCAGGTTCATAAGGATGGGCATGAGGATGTTGGCGTACATGTTGGCCTTCTGCGAGACCTCGAAGAGCTTTTCGTTGCGCTCGTCAAAATCGGCCTCGGCGGCAGACTCGTGGCAGAATGCCTTGACGACCTTCTGGCCGTTCATGACTTCCTCGATGTGGCCCTCGACCACGCCGAGCTCGGTCTGCTGCGCAATGAAGAAACGCGCGGAGTTGGAGCCGAGCAGCTTGGTCATAAAGGTCATAAAGGCGACGCCGGCCACAATGACCAGGCACATCCATACGCTGTAGTACAGCATGATAAAGAACACCGTGACGATGATGATGATCGTCATGAGCAGGTTGGGCAGCGACTGGCTGATCATCTGACGCAGCGTGTCGATGTCGTTGGTGTAGTGGCTCATGATATCGCCGCGCTGGTGCGTGTCGAAGTAGCGGATCGGCAGGTCCTGCATGCGGTTGAACATCATCTCGCGCAGCTTCTCCAGCGAGCCCTGCGTGACGATAGCCATGGCGCGGTTCCAGAAGAGCGAGGACAGGACGCCGACGCCGTAGATGCAGGCGAGGGTGGTCACGAGCTGTGCGATCTTGGGCTGCGCGGCTTCCCAATCGCCCGACTGCCACGATTCGCCAATAATTTGCAGGGCGCTCTGCAGGAAGGTCGCGCCGATGGAGTTGATGATGGCGCAGAGCACCACGCCGGCGACGACGAGGGGCAAAAGCACGGGATAGAAGCCAAAGAGCGTCTTGATGAGGCGCGACATGGTGCCGCCCTTGCGGTTGAGCGCGCGCTCGGCGGTCGTTGCCTTACTCATGTGCCTCGCCTCCTTCCTGAGTCTGAGCTTGCGTTGCGGATGCCTCGGTGTCGGCCTCGACGGCCCCTTCGCCCTCGGCGCTCATCTTGTTTTGCGAGGTAAAGGTCTCGCGGTAGATCTCGCTCGTCTTAAGCAGCTCGTCATGGTTGCCGATCTGCGCGATTCGGCCGCCCTCCATGACGATGATGCGGTCTGCGTCCTGTACGGAGCTGATGCGCTGGGCGATGATGAGCTTGGTCGTGTTGGGCAGATAGCTTGCCAGCCCTGCGCGAATTTTTGCGTCGGTCTTGGTGTCGACGGCGCTGGTGGAGTCGTCCAGGATCAAGATCTTGGGGCGACGCAGCAGGGCGCGTGCAATGCACAGGCGCTGCTTCTGACCGCCCGAAACATTAGAGCCGCCCTGTTCGATCCAGGTGTCGTAGCCCTTGGGAAAACCGTCGACAAACTCGTCGGCGCAGGCCAGATGCGCCGCCTCGCGGACTTCCTCGTCGGTGGCGTTCGGGTCGCCCCAACGCAGGTTCTCGGCGATGGTGCCGCTAAACAGCACGTTTTTCTGTAGCACCATGGCGACCTGGTGACGCAGCGCGTCCAGGTCGTAGTCGCGCACGTCCACGCCGCCCACGCGCACAGCGCCTTCGGTGGTGTCGTACAGGCGGGCGATGAGGTTAACGAGCGTGGACTTGGCCGAGCCGGTGCCGCCGATGATGCCGATGGTCTCGCCGCTCGTAATGTGCAGGTCGATATCGTCGAGCGCCTGGCGCTTCGCATGCTTGGAATACTTAAAACTCACGTGGTCAAAGTCGATGGAACCGTCGGCAACCTCGAGCACGGGCTCGGCGGGATCGGCGATCGTGGGCTCGGCGGCCAGCACCTCGGTGATGCGGTGCGCCGATTCGTCGGCCATGGTCACCATGACAAAGATCATCGACAGCTGCATCAGGCTCATGAGAATCTGGAAACCATAGGTAAAGGTCGAGGAGAGCTGGCCCACGTCGAACAGCGTGCCCTGGCTCGTGATGATGAGCTTGGAGCCCAGGTAGATGATGACGACAAACGCGCCGTTGACGCAGATGTTCATCATGGGGTTGTTAAAGGCGAGCAGCTTCTCGGCGCGGGTGAAGTCCATCTGGACATCGCGCGCGGCGGCCGCGAACTTCTCCTTCTCAAAGTCTTCGCGTACGTAGCTCTTAACCACGCGCATGCCGGTGACGTTTTCCTCGACGGACTCGTTAAGGGCATCGTACTTGTGGAACACGCGCGAGAAGATGGGGCGCGCCTTAAAGATGATAAAGAACAGCCCAAAGCCCAGCAGCGGAATGATGACCAGGTAGACCATGGCAACGCTGCCGCCCATGATAAATGCCATGGTAAAGGCGAAGATCAATACCAGCGGCGCGCGCACGGCGATACGGATGATCATCATAAAGGCCTGCTGCACGTTGTTGATATCGGTGGTCAGGCGCGTGACGAGCGAGGAGCTCGAGAACTCATCGATGTTGGCAAAGCTGAACGTCTGGATCTTGTAGAACAGGTCGTGACGCAGGTTCTTGGCGAAGCCGCAGCTCGCATGGCTGCAGGTGACGCCGGCCGCGGCGCCAAAAGCAAGCGACGTCAGCGCGATGAGTACCAAAAAGCCTGCGGTGGGAAGCATCTCGGCTACGGTGGCGCCGTCTTTGATGGCGTCGATCAGGTTGGCGGTGATAAATGGAATCAGCATCTCGCAGAGCACCTCGCCAAGCACGAGCAACGGCGTGGCAACGGTGACTTTCATATAGTCGCGGATGCTGCCCATGAGGGTTTTAATCATCCAGTTCCTCCCAGGTTTTGCGGATTTTCTCGAGCATTTCGGCGAGCTGCTCGCGCTCCTCGTGGGTGAGCGCGCTAAAGGCCTGCTCTCTAAAGCGAATGCGGGCGGCCTGCTCAACGCGGGCCTTTTTCCATCCCGCTTCGGTTAGGCGTATGGTGAGCTGCCGGCGGTCTTTGGGATTGCGACTGCGTTCGATGATGCCGCCCATTTCGAGCTTGGACAGGATCTCGGAAAGGGACCCCGGCTTGAGGTCGAAGTGCATGCCGAGTTCCTGTTGGGAAAGCTCGCCGGTGGGCTGCTTGGCGAGCAGGCAGACGATGGGCGCCTTGCCGGACACGCCCCCGCCATGAAAGTGCATGTAATGGCCGCAAAAGCCCAGGCCATTGAGGATGCGCTTGGCAAGCTTGTCTTCTGAGCTAACCGCTTCGGGTGCATCCGCCGGCTGTGACGGGTCGCCGCCGGGCTCGTGCGAACAAAGGTTAAGAGGTTCATCGCACATGAATTAGTGTTGCTCCTTTCTTTAGTTAGGTAGTGGAATTGTTTTGTGCCTAACCAATTTAGGAGCGCATAGATTGATTGTCAAGGTACCAAACTAGTGGTTACGCGGTTTTACCAAACCGCGTAACGGCTCGACGCTGCGCGGGCCGCATTTGGACAATCTGACGTTCAACTTCAAGGGCGCGACCAGAA
>DBFMRS010000065.1:0-12951 GCA_048387515.1 Collinsella sp. | reverse complement strand
TCCCAGAATAATCATTTAGGTGGAAGGAAAGACGGATGTCCAAGCCGCGTCGTCGTAAGCAAAAAAAGCAGGTTAAGCCCGAGCTCAAGCTTAGGCAGTTTGCTGTCACCGAGCTTTCCGACCAGCTTGCCGCCCTTCCCTGCGCCGCCGACCTGCCGCGCTTTATGGTCGACACGGTCGCCGGCGCCTATGCACCCGCCGATGCTCAGCTCATGATCGAAGGCTTTGGCGCCGCGGCCACACGCCCAGTCACACTGCGCGCCAACACGCTCAAGGCAACCACCGAAGACATCGCCGCCGCACTCGACGAGGCCGGCATCGCGCACCAAACCGTTACCTGGTACCCGGACGCTTTCATCCTGCCCGAGGCCCAGGTATCCGATCTGTGGGATCTCGACATCTACCGCGACGGCAAAATCTATCTGCAGAGCCTGTCGTCCATGATGCCGCCTTTGGTGTTGGGCGCTCAGGCCGGCGAGGACATCCTGGACATGTGCGCGGCCCCCGGTGGCAAGACGACGCAGATCGCCGCCCTCACCCAGGGCCAGGCACACCTCACGGCCTGCGAGATGAGCATTCCCCGCGCCGAAAAGCTTGAGTCCAACCTCCACCGCCAAGGCGCCAAAAACGTGCCCGTCATGCGTATCGACGCACGCGAGCTCGACGAATTCTTCCGCTTTGATCGCATCCTGCTCGACGCCCCCTGCACCGGCACGGGCACCGTCATCAGCGGCAACGAAAAGAGCCTGCGTGGCCTGACCGAGCAGCTGCTTGGCAAGTGCGCCCGCTCGCAGCGCGCGCTTCTGGACCGCGCCATGGGCGCCCTCAAGCCGGGCGGCACGCTCGTCTATTCCACCTGTTCGATTATGCCGCAGGAAAACGAGGACGCCCTGCAAGAGGCCCTCGACAAGCACATGGACTGCGAGCTTATCCCCCTCGATGGCACGCCGAGCGAAAGCGAAGCGCGTCGCGCCCAGGAAGCTGGCGAAGAGCCCCACGTCGAGAGCAACGCCCTCACCGAGGCCATCGCCGCCGGCCACGTCTCGTCCATCGCCAACGGTATGCCCGGCACGCTGACCATTCCGCCCAGCCGCGACTTTGAGGGCTTCTACATCGCCCTGATCCGAAAACGCAGCTAGCGCACGGATTCAAAACTCAACAAACTATCTCCGTGCGCGCTTGTCCTGCTGGTCACGGTGCTGCTTAAGTGCCTCGCGCTCCTTGCGCTCGGCCCTTTTGCCCTTAATGGCCGTGACCACCAAGTAGATGACTGCGGCGGCAACGATTGCGCCCACACACAGGCCAATCGAGCCCAACATTGCTGTGAATTCCATACCGCGTCACCTCTCTTTTAAACGGGACATTCAAGATAGCACCTCAATACCCGCCACCACAGCTCCTTCACGTTCGCCGACCCTTCGGTCTAACGGATGGCGCGGCGGGGAAAAATCAACTCGTCAAACGATTTAGCAAGCACAACGCTGCCGGCACCCTGCCGGCCGCCATCGCATAGAATCGAGCCTCCATGGATACTCTCAACGATTTGAACGAGCGCGTCGACGCCTTTGTCGGCACCAGCTCCTTCGACACGCCTGCCGCGACAAACGACCAAGCTCCCATCGATGTACCCGCCGAGGTTCACGAGGACATCGTCGCCTCGGTCGATTTCTCCGAGGTCGAGCTCGCAGACGAGTTCACCGAGCCCCAGGTAGCCGTAACTCCCAACGGCCTGCTCCCCATGGAGCCGCTGCCCATCGACGGGCGTTTGCGAAAGGCGGCCCTCCGCATGCCCGACGAGATCGAGGAGGCCAGCGGTTTTACGCTCTTCGGCCGTCGCATCAAATCACTTATCTACACCACCGACGTCGCGGTCATCCGCAACTCCAACGCCGATGCCGTCTTTGCCGTTTACCCCTTCACTCCGCAGCCCGCCATTACGCAGGCATTGCTGACCGTTGCCGAGTGCCCGGTCTTTGTAGGCGTGGGCGGCGGAACTACGACCGGTAAGCGCTCCGTACAGATGGCAGCCGTCTCCGAGATGCAGGGTGCGGCGGGCTGCGTGGTCAACTCCCCCGCCACTGCCGAGATGGTCGAGCACATCACCAACATCGCCGACATCCCCGTCATCGCCACGGTCGTACGTTGCGACGATGATGCGCATGCCAAAGTGCGCGCCGGAGCCAAGATCCTCAACATCGCGGCCGGCAAAAACACGCCCCAGGTCCTGCGTGAACTGCGCGAGCACTATCCCAATCTGCCGCTCATCGCGCCGGGCGGCAAGACGCCCGAGAGCATCCGCGAAACCATCGCCGCCGGCGCCAACGCCATCATCTGGACACCGCCTTCGGCCCAGCAGCTGCAGACCGACATGATGCAGCGCTACCGCAAGATGAAAGAAGACGCCACGCCCGTCATCTCGCGCGACGATGTGCCCATTATCGACCAGGTCGCCGCCGCCGAGGTCAGCCAGGTCGAGAACATGAATCCCGACGTGCCGATTCCCGACGAGGTTATCGAACGCGTCGCTTCGATCCACGAGCGCGTCGAGGAGCATCGCGCCAACCGTGGACTCAAGCCGTCACTGCATGGCTTCTTCTTCCGCGGAAAGAAACGCTAACCGCAACAGCAAGGCCCGTCCTGCAAACAACGGGACGGGCCTTTTTCGTTTGAGCAATCATGCAGCGACGTGATGGGCCAAGTTAATCCACGCGCTTATCGCCCATAAAGAAGAGCGCCACCGTACCAGGTCCGGTGTGCGAACCGATCAGAGCACCGATATTGTTGATCTCAATCTTGCCTTTGAGCTGCGGAACTTGTTCCTCAATCAGCGCCGCAACGGCCTCGGCATCCTCACGGCACGCCGAATGGGACAAGACGCACTTACCCGAATAATCCGCACCGTCCTGCACGTGTGCCATCATGGTCTTAGCCATCTCGGAAATCGCGCGCTTCTTAGTGCGAATCTTCTCACGTGGCGACAGCCCACCTTCGCAATCAACCGTCATAAGTGGGCAAATCTTAAGCGCCGTGCCGATGATCGCGCTCGCGGCCGAAATGCGACCGCCGCGCAGATAGCTCGACAGATCGGTCGAGAAGAACCAGTGGTGAAGGTTGAGTTTATGCTCCTCAATCCAAGCGGCCGTCTCGTCGAGCGAAGCCCCGCTATCGCGCACGTCGGCAGCATATTCCAGCAACAGGCCAAAGCCCGAAGACGCCCCCAGCGAATCGATGACGCGCACCTTGCCGCCCTGGGGATAGCGATCCGCGAGCATCTGCGCCGCAACGCAGGCCGATCCATACGTGCCCGAAATACCCGACGACAACGTAAGGTGCAGCACGTCTTTACCCTCGGCAACAAACGGCTCCCAAAACTCCTCGTACTCACCCACGCTCACCTGAGACGTCTTGGGCATGGCACCCGCGGCAATCTGAGCAAAAAACTCGTCCGGTGAAATCGACTGGTACAGATCGTCCGCATGGACAACACCATCAATCTCGTAATGAAAACACACGACAGGGATATTGCGCGACGCAAAGAACTCACGGGTTCGATCGGCGGCGGATTCACAGGTCAGGACAAAATCACTCATATGAGGCTCCTTAAGTATTGCTACGCAAATTATCGCACAGCAAGCCTAAATACGATACAAATGTCCACTATTTACCAATTCGAACCATTGGCATTGAATATCTTTATCATCAACATCCCCATCCCCGCCATGGGCCAACATGGGCCAACATGGGCAAAATCACCCCCTTCGTCTCCACTTAACCGACACATCAACCTCAACTAAATCGATTTAGCAAACCGTTCAGCCGACAATTCAGCCACCGGCGCTAAATCGAAACAAAGCCGGCGCATACTGATAAACGTTTGACGCTGTTTTATCAGTTTTACCAACCATATCGGAAGGTGTTTCATGGTCGCATTCGATCGCAATCCGCAAGACTTTAAGTATCTGCGTCTGCTGTCGAGACAATTTCCCACCGAGCAATCCGCGTTTACCGAGATCATCAATCTCTCGGCCATTCTCAACCTGCCCAAAGGCACCGAGCATTTTATGAGCGACGTGCACGGCGAGTACGAAGCCTTTATGCACATCCTCAACAACTGCTCGGGTGTCGTGCGCGAACATGTCGACGAGATCTTTGGCGACACGCTCTCCTTTGACGAAAAGGGCGAGCTGTGCACGCTCATCTACTACCCGCGCGAGAAGATCGAGCTGGTCCGCAGCCGGCGCGAGGACTCCCCCACCTGGTACAAGACCATGCTCGACCAGCTCATCATGGTTGCCCGCTCGCTTTCGAGCCGCTATACGCGCTCCAAGGTGCGTAAGGCCATCCCGCGCGATTACGCCTACATCATCGACGAGTTGCTGCACACGCATCCGGATGAGAACAACTACCGCGTGCGTTATCACGAGCGCATCGTGGAGTCCATCCTAGAGACCGCAAGCGCCGACGACTTTATCGAGTCGCTCGCCTCGCTCATCAAGCGCCTGGCCGTCGACCACCTGCACCTGGTGGGCGATATATTCGACCGTGGCGGCGGCGCTGCCAAGATTATGGACCGCCTGCTCACCTATCATTCGCTCGACATTCAGTGGGGCAACCACGACCTACTGTGGATGGGCGCTGCGGCCGGTGAGCCCGCCTGCATAGCCACGGTGCTGCGCAACAACCTGCGCTACGACAATTACGAGATCCTCGAGAACGACTACGGCATCTCGCTGCGCGAGCTCGTCGCCTTTGCCGATGCCACCTACACCGCCGGTGAGTCCATCACCCCGCTGATCAAGGCCATCAACGTGCTGCTCTTTAAACTCGAGGGCCAGATTATCCAGCGCCACCCCGAGTTCGACATGACCGACCGCCTGCTGCTCGACAAGATCGACTACGACGCCGGCACGGTCACGCTTGCCGACGGCAGTGTGTGGCCGCTCACGACCAACGACTTCCCCACCGTCGACCCGACGGACCCCTACACGCTCACGCCCCAGGAGCAACATATCATCGACAAGCTCGTGTCCGAGTTTGTCACCGCCGATCACCTGCATCGCCATATCGATTTCCTCTACACCCACGGCTCGATGTACAAGGTCACCAACGGCAACCTGCTGTTCCATGGCTGCGTGCCGCTCAACGAGGATGGTACCTTTAGCAGCATGAACTGTCTGGGCACCTGGCACGCAGGCCGCGATTATCTCGATTTTTGCGACCGTATCGCCCGCCGCGCCTGGCGCGTGGGCGACCGCGACGCCCTCGACTGGATGTGGTACCTGTGGATCGGCTTTAACTCACCCGCGAGCGGTCGCCTGGTGCGCACCTTTGAGCGCGCCTATATCGCCGATAAGAGCACCTGGGTCGAGCCGATGGACCCGTACTTTACGCTAACCAAGTCGCCCTCGGTCTGCGCCGACATCATGCGCGAGTTCGGCGTTGCCCCCATGGCATGTTCGCCGACCGGTCACATCATCAATGGCCATACGCCCGTCAAGACCACCAAGGGCGAGCAGCCCATCCGCGCCGAGGGCAAGCTGCTGGTCATCGATGGCGGTTTCTGTCGCGCCTATCATCCCAAGACAGGCATCGCCGGCTACACGCTTATCTCGAGCTCACGCGGCTGCCGCCTCAAGTCGCACCGGGCCTTTACAACGGTTGCCGAAGCGCTCACGCGCAACGTGGACATCGAGAGCGAGACCAACCGTTTTGACCAGGCCGACCGTCGCCGCATGGTGAGCGACACCGATACCGGTGCTAAGATCCGCAGCCAGATCCAGGACCTACGCCAACTGCTCGATGCATATAGAAACGGTGCTATCGAGGAGCGCGCCTAGCCCCGCCTGCGGGGATTGGCTAAACTTGCTGAGTTCGTCATCCCCACGGCGCTCCGGCGCCACCCTAAGGCAGGTACCATGCAAAAGCTCCTTGCGCAGATCATGAAGTTTGGCGTCGTCGGCGTCGTCGCCACGGTCATCGACTTTGGCATCATGAATCTGCTCCACTACGGCCTGGGCCTTAACATCCTGATCGCCAATACCAGCGGCTTTATCGTCTCGCTCATCTTTAACTACGTCGCGAGCATGAAGTACGTGTTTGCGCACAAGGAGGGCATGAGCCGCCGCCGCGAGTTCATCATCTTTGTCGTGCTGTCCGTGATCGGCTTGGCGCTCAACGACGGTATCGTGCTGGCCCTCAACGCCGGCCTGGGGCTCGAGGCCAATATCGCCAAGATTTGCGCCACCGCGCTTGTTATGGTCTACAACTTTGTGATCCGAAAGATCTTCCTGGAGGGCGAGGAGACCAAGTAGCTCGCCCTCCTCGTTGCACTACGGGGCCCACGGACGACGTGCGTCGAGCGCTGCGTTGTTCGTGGGCTTTGCTCGTTTACGGAAGGATTTATAACGTTTGTGGATTGTCTCTTGCAAATTTGGCGAGTTCGTATAGTTCTTGGCAAAGCCCTTACGTTTCCCTTGCAAAAGCTCTAAAGTATCCTCTGCTCGATTCATCAACGTATTGGATGTGATTACGTGCGCAAGGCACTGGCACAACCTCATACTAAGCAATTCCTCAAGTTCGCTGTCGTGGGTCTTATCTCCTTTGGCATCGACTGGGGCATGCTCATTGCGCTCGTCGAGCTGTTCCATCTCGACTTTTTGATGAGCACCACGATCTCGTTTATCACGTCCGTCGTGGTCAACTACTGGCTCAGTATGAAGTACGTGTTCGACCATCGCGAGGGCATGAGCCGCAAGCGCGAGTTCACGATCTTCACCATCCTGTCGGTGATTGGTCTGGGTCTCAACGACCTGTACATGTTTGTGGGTGTCACGTTTTTGAGCATCGGCTACCAGGCCATGAAGGCCATCGCCACGTTCCTGGTCACCTGGTACAACTACTTTAGCCGCCGCTTCTTCCTCGAGGGCGCTCAGTCGTAGTTTGTGCGACATTTGCTTGAATGTATAACCGGTTGGGATTCCCATTCCAACCGGTTTTTTGTTTACCGAGAGACCCGGCGACCCAGTCCCATTCGTATGAAAAGCGGGCGGTCCGGATGTTGGTCCGAACCGCCCGTCTGGCGCGCTATGTCGAGGCCTCTAACCCGTTACGTAATACCAAACGACATTGTCGCCATTGGAGAGAACGTAGTTGCTGCAGGCCGTATTGGGCGTTATGCCGTTGACGGAGTACATCCAGCCGCTCGTGCCGCCGTACTGTTTCTCGGCCAAACCACCAATCGCGGAGACATACGTACCGTACGACGAGCCATGTGCGTTGACAGAAAGGCCCAGAGCGCACAGGGCATCGTAGACGGTAGCGCCTTCGTTAAAGGTAAAGGTGCCACCAGAGGACACAGGATTGCCCACAGAGCTCGATGTGACCGAAACCGTCACCGTAACGTAGCTAGGCTGCTGCGAGCTGCCCTGGTCGCCAGTAGAGGCGTTGCCGTTATCGGGGGCAGAAGATGCCCCGCTGGATGAGGAGGAGGCGCCAGGCGTAGAGCCGGCCCCGCCAGAAGAAGTCGAGTTCTGAGAAGTCGACTGATTGCCGTCGGTCTTTTTATTGCTGTTCTTCTCTCCAGACTTCTTGCCATCCTTGTCTTCGGACTTTTTGCTATCCGAGCCCTTGTTTGATTCCTTGTCCGAAGACTCGGACTCCTTCTTAGAGTCAGATTTATCCGAACCCTTAGACTCGTCGTTCGCACCATCCGAAGATTTGGAATCCTTGGAGCCAGCTTTACCCGAAGCGACGGTCGAGTCAGACCCCTTGGCGTCCTTCGCGACGACGCTCTCCCCCGTCACGGTCTGAACGATCCAGTCAATGGACCAGGCGCCGCTCTCGGAAGGATGGACGAAGCCCAGCGATATGACAATTAGCGCAACGCACGCGGCGGTCAGGACGCCAGTAAGCGCCTTCCGTCGAGGGGCGGACGCCGCCGAAGCGGCGCCCTGTTGCTTTGCATCGTCGAACTGAATGAACGAGGAATTTGGTTGCTTGGGGTCAGCGTCCTTGGATTTATTGGACACAGCCCTCACCTACCGACGTTTGGTGAACACGAACACGCCGACGATGGCGAGACCGATGACGCCGGCGGCAACGCCAACAATGGCGAGCGGGTTGGCGCCAGTCTCCTGCTCGGAAGCACTAGAGGGCTTCTTAGCAGTGGTCGTAGAAGCAGCACCCGTATCGGACTTGGAATCGGACTTCTTGTCGGACTTGCTGTCCTTCTTGTCAGACTTCTTGTCAGACTTCTTCTCGTCCTTCTTATCGGACTTATCGGAGTCCTTCTTGTTGGGCTTGTTGTCCTTGGTCTCGGTCTTGGTCGACACCGTCGTCTTGGTCATCGGCTTATGACCCGGAGCGACAGCGCCGCCAGCCTGCTGGCCCTTCGTGCCGGAGCCGGAACCCGTGCCCGTGCCAGCGCCAGCACCGGAACCGTTGCCAGCGCCACCATTGCCGCCATTGGAGCCAGAACCGCCATTGCCGCCAGGGTTAACAGCATTCTTGGTCCACTTGGCATACAGCGTCAGATCGGCCGTCACCGGCGTACTGAAGTCATACGCCCGCGTGCAAGCCTCATCGGTGAACCAACCGCCGAAAGTGTAGCCATCGCGCGTCGGATCGGCCGGCTTGACCAGCTTGCCGTCGGCCGTAGCAACAAACTTAGTGTCGCAAGCAGACCCGCCGTTGGAATTAAAGGCAACCGTCCAAGACTCAACGGCCCCGAGCTTGAACAGCGTGCCCGAATCATTGATGTAGTACAGGCTGCCAGATGCATCGGCAATGACCGGAGAGTCACAGTACTGGTAATGGCCAGCCGCATCATAAATCTGCGTCGCCTCTGCATCACCGAGCGTATAGCGATACACACCACCACCAGCAGAGTAGTTGACGTAATCCTTGCTATCCGCGCTGTTAACGGTGAAGTACACATAGGTCTTGCCGCCCTGAACACTCACCAGCGGAGTAGCAGCAATACCGTTGAGGCCAGCCGGCAGCGCCTTGCCGTCGGCAGCAGCGACCATCGTGGTCTTACCCGTCTTCAGGTTATAGAGAACCAGAGCAGAGCCCGTAGCCGTCTGTCCGCCGACAATCAGATTGTCACCAAACACCGCAGGGGCGCTCAGATTATTCGTAAGGCCCAGATCAACCGTCTTCTGTGCACTCAGCACACCCTTCGCCGAAAGCGAAATCACATGGAGCTTTCCGTCGTGCGTCATCTGATAGAAGGTCGAACCATTGGACGGATCGGCGACACAGTCGGCGTTCGCGAGAGCGCCGAGCTTCATGGTCGAAACGACATCGCCCGTCGTCTTATCAATGCACTTAAGCGTACCCGCGCTCGTAGGAACGATGGCATACTTATCCGTCAAAGCCGCACCAGTCCAGTAATAGCCCTCGGCAGGGTCGATGTTCTGCCAAGAAACTTCGCCCGTGGCAATCTTAATGCGCGCAAAGGAGCCGTTGCCGTAGGTCGCGTTGTAATTCTCATCATACGAAATATCGACCGAGCCTACATAGACGTACTCGCCGTCCGAAACGACGGTGCAGGAGCTCTGCGTCAAGTCCGTCAAACCGGGCGTCAGCCACTTGCAGATCAGCTTGTCTGCAGTAATCGCCTGGACCGCACCGCCGTTGAGCGGAACGATGATAAGGCCATTGGTATAGATCGGACGAGAGGTATAGCTCACCTTGGAGGCAAGCGGCGCAGAGGCAACCTTTTTGCCCGTGGACGAATCGATCTTAATGAGCTCGTTCTCGGTCGCGATGTACACAAAACCGTTAGCGATGACAGGTTCGCTGCAGTTGGCATACTGCTGACCAGACTCGGCCTTCCAATCGAAGGTCCACTTAAGACCGGCGGCCTGCGCAGGCGTCTTGGCATCCGTTACGGTCGAACCGTTGCCACTGTTGCCGTAGCCGGCCCACTCGGCATCCCAATTAGGAGTCGTCGCACTCGGGTCCACGACAATCTTGTCGGGATCGGGCATGGGCGATTTTTCGGTGGTGTAGGCAAATGTAACCTTGTCGCCGCTCTTGAGCGTGACCTGGTTGGCACAGAGAGATGAGGACTCTCCGTTGATATACAGATGCCAGTATTTACCGGTCGCACCATCATAGCCGTAAGACTTGTCTTCGAACGGCGAAGTAATGGACCAGTATGCACCACTCTGGGAGGCCTTGTAATCAATGCCCTTCGCCTTCAGAACCGTCTCAATAAGGTCCTGGGCCGTAGAGCCTTCGGGCAGGGAAACATTGCTTGCCGAGCCCCAGCGAGTATTGTTGCCGTTGACATCGGGGCCGATGATATCGGCGGATCCAAGCACCTGACCAGGGAGGGCATCGCTGTCGCCAGCATACATAAAGGTGACGGCGTCACCCTCATGGAGCTCGTAGGCACCGGCGCCAACGTCGGCGAACTTGCCATTTACGTAGAAGCGCCAATAGCTCTTGGTCGCAGCATCCCAGCCATAGGACTTACCATCAAACGGCGAAGTAATGCCGTTGAGGAACCAGCCCCAAGACGATTCGCCAGCATCGAGAGTAAGGCCGGTCTGCTCAAGGAGATCCTTGGCAGTAGAGCCCGCCTTGAGACTCGTCTGGCCCGTCGAAGCCCAAACCTGCTGCTTGCCGTCCTTGTCCTTGCCAAGCACCTGAACGGAAGCATGGACAGAATCGGACGGCAACTGGTCGCCCCAGCCACCGTAGAACCACGTGACGGTATCGCCAGCATGGATGGTGACATTGTCCGCCGTATAGTCACTCGACTTGCCGTTGATAAACAGCTGCCAATAGGTCGAATAATCTTGGGGCGTACCCAGCTCAACACCGTTGTACTTAAGGCTCAGAATGAAGGAGCCCGCAGCAACGGCGTCAATATCATTCGCCTCAAGCGCGACCTTCGTAAGATCAAGCGCGCTCGAACCGGACGTCACCACATACTGCGCGTTGTCGACCCAGGTCTGAGTCTTGCCCTGGGCATCGCGACCAATGACGGTCACATTCGCAGCAAGCTGGTCCTTAACGACAGGGGACGCGCTACCACCCGTAAAGGCAAACTCAATCTTCTGCCCCTGGGTGAGCTTGACGCTGCTCGCGCCAACCGAGGAAGACGCGCCGTCGACGAACAGCTGCCAGTAGGCATGAGTCGCCGGATCGTAGGCAAGCGTGCGGCCATCGCTCGGGGAGGTGATGCTTTCGAGGTAGAAACCGTATGCCGTGTTCGGATCGTACTTCGCCTTGAAGCCCGTCTTCTCCTGCAGCTTAATGAAGGCATCCGCAGCCGTCGCGCCCTCGTCGAGCTTGAGCTGCGTAGGCGCCACCCAGGTCTGAGCCTTGCCGTCGGCATCGGTGCCGATAATCGAGAACGAGACCTCGATTTGCTTCTTGACGACATCGCCAGTTTCTGTCGGGTTCTCTGTCTGGACGGCAGCCGCGGCGGCAGATCCCGCTTGGCCAGCGGATGCCGTCGAAGACCGCTCGCTCGTGGCAGGGCTCTCCCCCGTCGCCGAGCCTTCGTCGCCAGTTGCTGCCCCTGTAGTGGCGGCACTAGCTGCAGGCGCGCTCCCGGAATCCGAAACCTCGGCGCCGCTCTGCTCAGCGGTACCGCCCGCAAGCGCTGCGTCCTCGCCTGGCGTCGTAGCCTGAGCCACAGCGTCGGTAATGCCCTCGGCACCCTCGGCCCACAGCTGAGCCGGCGTGGTACCAAAGGCCATCGCGAAGGCCAGGAATGCCACCAGGCAGCGCTTTGCCACGCCGCGCGCGATTACGCCACGGCGACGAAGCGAGGCACGCTGGCACTCGTCCTCAAACATATCCATTTGTCTCCTACTGTCTGTACTTGGAGCGTTGCCTTGAAGCTGCCCCACGTCATCGCGCATGTTGCGCTCGAGTTCCCCCATCGGGGTCCCCCTTCCCTCCAGAGCCCTATGCACACCGGCGGCATACGCCGCAGCCGCATGCAAGATGGGAGGCGATCCGACTTAACCTTAACGACTCGGGCGCGCCGTCCGATCTGCGACGCGAACATCCCGAGCCAAGAGGAATTACGGTTACTGGTACAGCCGGGGACTTGCACCCCGATTCTCCCAAACGCGCAGGAAAACCGCGCATTCGTGCGTCTCCGCACCACCATCTAGGCCATCGATTAAAACCGTCAATATGCTATCACGCAAAAGGGCCTCGCACGCAGGCGAAGCCCAAGGTAAAAGCTATTGTTTGCGATAGGAGAATGCGGTGACGGTCGCAGCCTCTAGTGCTTGCCGCCGTGGCTGTTGAGCCAGATATTGCGACCCAGCATAAGCGCCAGCACCAGCGCGCTCACGTAGCCCATAAAGCCAATGACTGGGATACCAAACACAACCGGCTCGATGCGCGCGTAGTACACCACCGACGAACCGATAAACAGACCGGCGATCACAATCGCCATCGACATGCGGTCGATAATTCCACCCAGCTGTCGCAGCGCCTTATCGCTGCTCATGATCTGCGTGTTTACCTTAAGCTGGCCGCGCGTAAGCATACGCGAAGCCAAGCCCAGATACTCGGCCGCCTCGAGCGAGCCTTTTGCCGCGCGATAGCTGCTCGCGGCAAGATCGCGGCTCATCTCGCGCATGCGGGCGTAGGTGCTCTTCTCGTTTTTGATGTGCGTCTGGATGATCTGGATCATGTTGACGTTGGGCATGTACTCGGTCAACAGGCCCTCGAGCGTCACCATGCCGCGGGCGAACATCGTCACCACGCTCGGCAGCTCAACGTCATTCTTACGCGCGAGGTTTAACAGCGAGGTCAAAAACTCGCCGATATCCAGATCCTTCAGGTCAAGGCCCGCAAAGTCAGCCACGATAAAGTCAAGGTCGGACAAAAACGCTGAATGATCGAGCTCGGCCGAATCGCCACGCGTCACGGCGAAGCGCATGAGCGAATCCTTGAGCTTGGGCACGTCACCCT
>DBFMRS010000064.1:0-5887 GCA_048387515.1 Collinsella sp. | reverse complement strand
TTTGTAGACAAAAATACAAGCAGTTCATCGGGCTAATTAGCTTGTTTTGACCTGCCTGTTCGATAGGAAATGAGCATTGACGGCTTCGATACTCCTTTGCTTTTCAGCTTGGAATTTGGATGCTCATTGAACTTCCGGAGGGGAGCCCTTTATTAAGCTATTGAGATTCTGGGCAGGAGCTCTCACTGGTCTTCGGTAATGGGGCCAGCTTAATTCGCGACACAGTGTGTCGCGAATGGGAGTAGTCGTTAGGTGTCCTTCAATGGCTACTCATATAAGAACGTTCAAGTGTCGGATTTTGTCATTTAGTGTCGCTCTCAGCGACTATTCTGGAGGGTCGTGGTCAAAAAAGGGCAAATATGAGTACTGTTGCCATTATGGTTGCATTTATTTGCTATAAATTGTAGCTCCTGATGAGATTTGTTCCCATTAAGAGCTACTTTTATTGAACATATGAGGAGAAATAACGTCGTCTGCGGACAAGTGGAACGTTGAATAGTTCCTGAAGTGATCAAAATCGCTGCTACTAAACAGGTAGCAGTACTCATATTTGCCCTTTTTTGACCACAGCCCTCTCGGAAACCTTTCCAGAGGCGTCAAACAGCCATAATCCAAAGGTCGCCTCAAACAATTAGCCGGCTAAGAGCGTCCATGACTACCCAAAAGCTGTACGCCAGCATCCAAAGATGTCGAAAAATGTCGACTTTGGATGCTGGTGTACATGTTTGGGTCGTATGGGCTGGGGCCCTGGACGGACAGAGCGTGCGTACTAGAGCAGATTCTCCTGCAGCCATGCGATGATGTCGCTCGATTCGTAGAGTGGTTTGCCGTCGATGAACAGGCAGGGAACCTGGCGTTTTCCGCCGACGGCGATGAGTGTCTGCTCGGCTTCGGTATCGGTCGAGATATTGCGCTCGGGGATGGTCACACCGTTATCGGCAAGGAATCGCTTGACTTTTATGCAATACGGGCAGCCGGTCATAACGTACAGCGTGAGCTCATGATTAGTAGCCATGGGTCTCCAATCGGTTGAGGTTTCGATTGAAATACCCAAAGCAGCCGCGGTCTATGCGCGCGTCAACGACGACTCGATGGCCTGGACCAGAAACGCCGTGGCTCCGGTGCCGCAGGGCTTGTCGTAGTAGTCAACAAAGCGCTGGTCGGCAAGATAGCCGTGGGCGAGGCCCAGGTATGCTTCGTCTTGGGGCTCGTGTCCCCAGTTAAGGGCAATCCATCGACGGTGCATTGCGACAAGTTTGTGGCCTCGTTGCTCTCTGGGTCGCCAATGCCCATGGCAATCGAAAGCTGGCCCAGAACAGCGCGTTCAAGTTCCTTCATGTCGTTCCATGTCTCGGGGTCCATGTCCAGCAGCGCTTCATCTGCTGCATCGATAGCCTCATCGCCATAGCGCGCCCGCGCTTCGGCGCCGTAGCGCTCCTCGTTTTCCTGCACGGCGCGCCAGCGTTCCAGTTGCGGCAAGACGGCGCCCATGAGCGAGACGGCTTCGTCGAGTGACATGCCGGTGTTTTGTGCCAGACGCGGGGCGCAATCCTCGATCATCGCCTCCATGGTGGTGTCGTAGGTGTACTTGCCGTGGTCGTAGCACCACTTGCAGTAATGGTCGGTCGTGGCGCCCGCGGCATCGGTGCCGCAGTCGTCGGGCGTGAGTATCATGCCGCAGCTCTGGCAATAATGCTCGGGCATTTCGAGCAGGTGGGACAGTGGTTCGCCGGTTACGGCGGCAATGAGCTTCATCATGTCGATGCCCGGGGTGACCTCGTCGCGCTCCCAACGGCTGACGGCTTGGCGCGTGACAAAGAGTTTGGCGGCGAGCTGCTCTTGGGTAAGGTGATGGGCGCGACGGACAGCGATGAGCTTTTCTGCAAAGGCCATAGCGGCTCCTTTCTGCTGGTTGATGGCTTAAGCATACGCGGCGGCAGGCGCCCTTCCAAGCAACCGTTGGTTGCACGACGGGGACTGCGGCGAAGAATTGCGCGCAACGCCCCACACCTCCATGCCGTACAATGACCGGCATGGAACCTATTGCACACATACATACCGACCTGCCGCAGAAGTTCGGCATTCCGCGCAACAGCTTTTTGGCGCCTCATCTGCAGGGACGCATCGTTTTTGAGCCGGAATTTGCCTCCAATGCAGCGGTTGAGGGTCTGGACTCCTTCTCTCACCTATGGCTGCTGTGGCGTTTTGAAAACGGCACACCCGGCGGCACGGCTAAGGACATAGCCGCCGATGCCAAGACGCGGGACAGGTCCGGAACCAACGCAAAATGGTCGAAAACCGTGCGCCCGCCGCGTCTGGGCGGAGCCGAGCGCGTGGGTGTGTTTGCCACGCGCAGTCCGTTTCGCCCTAATCCCATTGGGCTCACCTGCGTCAAGCTCGACCGCGTGGAGCTTACCGACGATGGTCCCATCATCCATGTGTTGGGGGCCGACCTGCGCGACGGCACGCCCATCTACGACATTAAGCCCTACATTCCGTTTGCGGACTGCCACCCGGATGCAACGGGCGGCTGGATTGAGGATGCTCCGTGGCAAGAGCTCGATGTTGAGTTTCCGCAGGCGCTGCAGGATATGGTCTCGCCCGCAAAGCTCCCCGGCTTGGTCGAGGTCCTTCGCCAAGACCCGCGCCGCGCAGGCAGCAAGTACGAGCCAAACCGCGTCTATCACCTGGCCTTTGCCGGGCTCGACATATCTTTTACGGTCGATAAAACCCAGCTAACCGTGGTCGCCGTCAACGACGCGCAAGACTAACCAGCCATTCGTCCGCACCCGTCAAATTAAGCGCCAAACCCCATGCCAAAATCGCCCGTGCTGGTGGACAATAACGCCTATCGAAACAGTCTACTTTGCACGGGGGTCCAGCATGAAATACGACTTCACTTCAATCATCGACCGCCACGGCATGGACTCCATCGCCGTTGACTCTTGGGGCGAGATCCCCGGTATGGCTCCGAACGCACCCGACGAGGGCTTCGACCGCATCCCCATGTGGGTGGCCGACATGAATTTTGCCACGGTGCCCACGGTCCAGGAACACATCATTCAGCGTGCCCAGCACCCCATGTTTGGCTACTTTAACCCGCGCGCTGAGTACTTCGATCGCATCATCGAATGGCAGAATCGCCGCAATGGCGTCGAAGGTTTGAGCCCTGAACATATCGGCTACGAAAACGGCGTGCTGGGCGGCGTCGTGTCGACGCTGCGCGCGTATGTCCAGCCGGGCGATGCGGTGCTGGTCCACAGCCCCACCTACATCGGCTTTACCAAGTCCATCGAGGCCGCGGGCTATCGCATTGTCCACAGCCCGCTTAAACTCGACAACCGGGGCGTGTGGCGCATGGACTTTGAGGACATGGAGTGCAAACTCGCCCAAAACCACATCCATGCCGCGGTGTTCTGCTCGCCGCACAATCCCTGCGGCCGCGTATGGGAGCGCGACGAGATTGAGCGCGCCATGGACATCTATCGCCAGCACGATTGCGTGGTGATCTCGGACGAGATTTGGTCCGATATCATCCTGCCGGGGCACAAGCACATCCCGACGCAGTCGGTGAGCGAGGATGCCCGCATGCGCACGGTTGCCCTCTATGCGCCGAGCAAGACGTTTAACCTGGCGGGCCTTGTCGGCAGCTACCACATTGTCTACAACGAGACGCTGCGTGACCGCATCTGCGCCGTGTCCAACAAGACCCACTACAACGAGATGAACGTCCTCTCCATGCATGCGCTTATCGGTGCCTACCAGCCGCAGGGCTATGAGTGGGTGGACGAGCTCAATCAGGTGCTTGCCGGCAATATCGAGTACTTCTGCAATTACGTGGACGAGCATTTTGAGGGCGTGTCCTATTCGCGTCCGCAGGGCACGTACATGGTGTTTCTGGACTGCACCGAGTGGTGTCGCGAGCATGGCCGCGATATTCAGTGGCTGCTCGACGAGGGGGCGCGCGTGGGCGTGGGATATCAGGACGGCCGCCCGTTCCACGGGCCCTGCCACATTCGCGTGAATCTGGCGCTGCCGCTTTCGCGCGTAAAGGAAGCGTGCGACCGCCTGGACCGCTACGTTTTTAATGCACGGTAAGTGAGCACTGCATGCGGGGCCTTCTGCCAAGTCGGCTGGAAGGCCCCGCATGGTAAAACGTCTGTAGCCATTGGGCGCAGACCTGCTGCGGAGGTTTATTTTTCTTGAATCTGCTTGCCGCAAAGATGCTCAATCGTAATCTCGTAGAGCTGGACGCCCTTAATGTCCTTGGCGATTTCCTCCTCGACTTCTTCGGCAGAAGGGTAGTACTTAAGCGCGAGCTGGCGGACTTTGTCCTCGATGAATGCAGGCGCCTCATCAACTAGGCGACAACGGCCAAAGACCACGGTACTCATAACGTAGGGAGCCCAGTCATTGTCCTTATACCACTCGTTACCGTAAACGGTAAAGCAGATCTTGTCATCGCGTTTGAGTGCGTCGACCTTGTGGCCGGCTTTGGCGCCATGGAAATAAATCTTGTCGTGCTCGGCGTCAAAGAAGTAGTTGACGGGAATGGCATAGGGGTAGCCATCATCGCCGTTGACGGCAAAGACGCCGCGCTTGCAGGTGGCGAGCAACTTGCGCGCTTCCTCGTCAGTGATGGCGCGTTTCTTTCGACGTAAGGGCCTAAACATCATTGGCTTCCTTTCTGCTGCGTATGGCGGTTGAGCACAAACTATAGCGAAACAGCTCCGTATTTCTTGATGCGGGCGAGCATGTTTTTGAGCTTGTTAAAGTCGACCGGTTTGGACAGATGGGCGTTCATGCCGGCGTCGTGTGCCGCTTTGGCGTCCTCGGCGAAGGCGTTGGCGGTGAGCGCGATGATGGGGATGTCGGCTGCATCGACCTTCTCGCTCAGGCGAATCGCGCGGGTTGCCTCGTAGCCGTCCATGCCCGGCATCATGATGTCCATCAGAATCGCATCGAAGCTGCCGGCGGGACGGCCAACGTATAGGTCGACCGCTTCGTTGCCATCGGCGGCGCGAGTTACGACAATGCCTTCGCTTTCGAGCAGCGCCTGGGCAATCTCGGCATTCAATTCGTTGTCTTCGGCGAGCAGTACGTTCATGTCGGCGAGCGAGCAGTCGAGCGCCCTCTCGACCGTATCTGCCCGCGTCTGAGGGTTCTTGTCGATATCGAGCGGAATCTGGACGTTGAACGTACTTCCCACGCCAACCTCACTCGAAATCTCAATCGTACCGCCCATCAGTTCAATAAGCGACTTGACGATTGGCATGCCCATGCCGGTTCCTTGGAACTTGCTGCGCGCATCGTCACCTTCTTGGGCAAACGGCTCATAGATATGCTTTAAAAACTTGGGAGTCATACCAATGCCGGTATCCGAAACGCTAAAGCAAAAGAGCGCGCGCCCGTTATCGAGTGGCTTGGTATTTGAGCTAAAGGTGACGGAGCCGCCGTGCTTGTTGTACTTAATGCTGTTGTCTAACAGGTTGATCATGATCTGTCGGATATGGGTGGGACTGCCGATCATGTATGGCCCCGTGGCGTACGGCAGACTATTGTCCTGCATGGTGATGGCGTTACTGGACGCGCGGAGCTTGCACAGCACCAGTGTATCGTCACAGAGCTCTTTGAGGTTAAAAGGCGCATGCTCCAGTGTTAGCTTGCGGTCTTCGATTTTGCCCATCTCGAGGATGTCGTTGATCAGCGAGAGCAGGTGATTGGCGGCAACGCGCGCCTTGGCACGGCTCTCGCGGGCGACCTGGATATCGCCTTCCTTCAATTCCTCGATCTCGATAAGGCCCAGGATACCGTTGAGCGGCGTTCGGATGTCGTGGCTCATGCGCGTGAGGAATGCCGTCTTAGCGGCGTTGGCAGCGTCGGCTTT
>DBFMRS010000063.1:0-9407 GCA_048387515.1 Collinsella sp. | reverse complement strand
GTTGATAACCGGCGAGGCCAAACGAGCGAAGCGCATGTACACCGGACCGTCGCACTCGTAGGCGGCGCGGATCTGATCGAAATCGTTGCCGTCGGCAAGCTCCACCACGTGGAACTTAAAGGCGCGGAACTTGTCGGCGAGCGGCATGGGGTCGTTGACCTCCTCGACGGGGCCGTCGATCTGCAGGCCGTTGTGGTCGACGATCACGCAGAGGTTATCGAGCTGCTGGTTGCCGGCAAACATGGCTGCCTCCCAGACCTGGCCCTCCTCGCTCTCGCCATCACCCAGCAGGGCGTACGTGCGGTAAGTATCGCCCCAGTGCTTGGCGGCAACCGCCATGCCCACGGCGGCGGAGATGCCCTGGCCGAGCGAGCCGGTGGACATATCGACGCCCGGGGTGTCGTTCATGTTGGGATGACCTTGCAGGTGGCTGCCGATATGGCGCAGCGTCTCGAGATCCTCCTTGGGGAAGAACCCACGCTCGGCGAGCACGGCGTACAGGCCCGGAGCGCAATGGCCCTTGGAGAGCACAAAACGGTCGCGATCGGCCTTGCGGGGTTCGGCCGGGTCGACGTTCATTTCCTCAAAGTACAGATAGGTCATGATGTCGGCAGCGCCGAGCGAACCGCCCGGATGGCCGGACTTGGCAGCGTGCACGCCGGTGACGATGCCCTTCCTTACCTCGTTGGCAACCTTTTTGAGCTCTTCGTCGCTCATTGTGCCTTCCTTTCATCCTCATTAGACAAAATGCGCACGGCACCGAAGGTAATCCCAACACAGCCGCAATGCACGTACGTCATTCATTATGCTGGAAACTGATGGCTTTACCAGAGTTTTTATCATTATTTGAACAATTTAGCAGGCAGAACCGCTGATGAAACGGTTTATCAATGTGAATGTCTTTTGGATGGAACGCGATCGACCCTACGCGCTAATGTCCTTGAATCCCTCGCCGAAGGCTTCCGTAACGTCGGCAACCGTCACGATGGCATGAGGATCGCGCTCGCGCACGATCGTCTTGAGGGTATTGAGCTCTCGACGGCTCACGATGACCATAATCACTGGCTTCTCGGCACCCGAATACATGCCAGTCGCCTTAAACTTGGTGCAGCCGCGACCCAGACCATACATGATGTCGGCCGCAATATCGGGAAACTTGTCCGAGATGATGAGTACCATACGGCGTCTGTTGCCGCCGTCGACCACGGCATCAATCACGTAGCCGCTAATGACCATCGAAAGGCCCGCATACAGCGCGTTTTCGACCGAGAAGACCGGGGCCGACAGCGCGCACACGGCAACATCAATCGCCATGACGGTGGAGCCCACCGGCAGCGATGTGTTGCGCGAGATAATCTGACCGATGGTGTCTGAGCCACCAGTGTTGGCACCGGCGCGCAGCACCATGCCGTAGCCGATGCCCGTGATAATGCCGCCCCACATAGCGGGCAGCATCAGGTCGGCATGTGCCAGCGGCGCCACAAACGGAGCAAACAGGTCGGTGAAGAAACCCAGCAGCACAAAGCCCGTCGCCGTCTGGACCACGTAGAACATGCCACCCTCGCGCATAACGACCAGCAGCAGCAAGGCATTCATCACGATGGTTTGAATACCGACAGGCAGCGAGATGCCATGCGAGGCGCCGACCGCCTGGATAATCGTGGCGAGACCCGTAACGCCGCCGGCAGCAAGACCGTTGGGAATCAAAAATAGATCCGTCGCGATAGCGGCCAGAGCGCAGCCCAGCATAATCTTGGGCAGATCGTGAAAGAAGTTCAGCGAAAGAATGCGCTTGATGTCCAGACGATATGCCATGCTGCCTCCCTCAAGAAAGCGCACCCAAACGAGTGCGCTTTGAACTTCTTGCTGTATTCGATTCTACCGATTCACCGAGCAAATACCACCCCTGCGAAGTGTTTGCATCGACCCGGAGCCAACCATGTGCCTAGGCGTCCGAGCCTTCCGCATCGGCGTTGCCGGTTGCCCAGCGATGGTAGCCGATCACAAACGGATCCAGATCGCCATCGTCGAGAACGGCCTCGACGTTGCTGGTCTCCACGCCCGTACGCAGGTCCTTGACCATCTGATACGGGTAGAGCACGTAGCTGCGAATCTGGTTGCCAAAACCGATCGTGGTCTTTGGCCCGCGAATCTCGTCGAGTGCCTCGGCGCGCTTCTCGAGCTCGATCTCGTACAGACGGGCCTTGAGAATCTGCATGCACGCGGCCTTGTTCTGAATCTGGCTGCGCTCGTTTTGGCAAGTGACAACGATGCCGCTGGGAAAATGCGTCACGCGTACGGCGGAGTCGGTGGTGTTGACGCCCTGACCGCCCGGGCCGCTCGCGTGGTACACGTCCACGCGGATGTCATCGGGACTGATTTCGATGTCGATATCATCGGGTAGCACGGGAATGACCTCGACACCGGCAAACGTGGTCTGGCGGCGCTTCTTGTCGTCGGTGGGGCTAATGCGAACCAAGCGGTGGACGCCGGCCTCGGCGCGCAGCATGCCAAATGCGTCCTTGCCCTCGACGGTAAAGGTCGCGCGGTCGATGCCGATGACCTCGGCCGCGGGACAGTCGTTGATGGTGACCTTCCAGCCGCGACGCTGGCAGTACTTCATGTACATCTTAAAGAGCATGAAGGTCCAGTCCTGGGCCTCCAGACCACCCTGTCCGGGCTTGATGGTCACAATGGCATCGCCGTGATCGAACTCACCGGTAAACCAGCTCGAAAGCTCAAGCTCATCGATGGCACGGGCCAGGCGCTCAGCCGTGGCTGTAGCCTCCTCGCGAAGGGCGACGGCGTCGGGGTCATCCCCCATCTCCTCGGCAAGCTCCAGCGCGGCGCGGGCATCGGAAAGCTCGCCGCGCGCGGTGTCCACGGCAGCGATATCTTCCTTGGTACGCGCGATCTCCTCCATGGTGGCACGGGCGGCGTCGGCGTCATCCCAAAAGCCAGGGGCAACACTTTTGGCCTCGAGCTCGGTCACACGGGTACGCTTCTCGTCCAGGTGGAGATACGACTCGACCTCGCCGAGCCGGTCCGCGAACGCGTCCAGCTCGGCGGGCGTTATCTCTAAAGCCTCAGCCATTAACGATTCCTGCCGTGGCAGTACTTAAACTTCTTGCCGCTACCGCAGGGGCACGGGTCGTTGCGGCCCACGTTGACGTACGGATCGTCGCTCTCGGACTTGCGATAAGTGGTCACCTTGCCACCGTTGTTGACGGCAGCCGGTCCGCCTTGGACAGCCGTGCGGGCCTGCACCTGTGCCTGCTTGCGCAGCACCGAGTCGCCGTTATCACCATCGACCTCGGCAGGACCGGAGAAGCGCGCGCCCTCGAGCGCGGGCTCCTCCTTGTGCTCCACGGCACGCGGGGCAGCCTTGATCTCGATGCGCAGAACCGTGCGCAGGTAATCCTCATACATGGTATCGACGAGTATCTGGAACGCGCCGTAGGCCTCGGTCTTGTACTCAACCAGCGGGTCGCGCTGGCCAAAGCCGCGCAGGCCGATGCCGGTCTTAAGGTAGTCCATCTCCTGCAGGTAGTTCATCCAGCGGGTATCGATGACGCGCAGCATGACCTGGGTGTTGAGCTCGCGCATCAGGTCCTCGCCCAAGCGCTCGGCCTTCATGTCGTAGCACTTCTCTACGTAAGCCAGGACATCGGCAGCCAGGGCCTCATAATCCTCGTCGGGGAACTTCGGCGTGTCGATGTGGCCGGTGAGCTCCACAACCCACTTGCGCAGGCCCTCCAGGTCGCGCTCGCCATCGTGACTGTCCTTAGTGCAGAACTCCTGCACGCAGCGGTACACGGTATCGTGCATGACCTCGGTGATGTGGTCGGTCAGGTCCTTGCCGTCCAGAATCTTATTGCGCTCGGCGTAGATGACCTGACGCTGCTTGTTCATGACGTCGTCGTACTCAAGGACGCTCTTACGCATGGAGAAGTTGATGCTCTCGACCTTGTGCTGGGCGCTCTCGACGGCCTTGGAGATGATCTTGTGCTGGATGGGCATGTCGTCGCCCATGTCGGCCGTGACCATCATCTTGGAGACGCGGTCCATCTTGTCGCCGCCGAACAGGCGCATGAGGTCGTCCTCGAGCGACAGGTAGAACTGGGTCTCGCCCGGATCGCCCTGACGGCCGGAGCGGCCGCGCAGCTGGTTGTCGATACGACGGGACTCGTGGCGCTCGGTGCCGATAACGGTCAGGCCGCCGGCGGCAAGCACGCGCTCGCGCTCGGCCTTGCAGGTCTCCTTGGCCTCGGCGTTAAACTGCTCGAGCTGCTCGGGCGTCACGTCCTCCATGGTCAGGCCCTCGTACTCCAGGCGCTCGCGCACCAGCTCGTCGGGATTGCCGCCCAGCAGGATGTCGGTACCACGACCGGCCATGTTGGTGGCAATGGTCACGGCGCCGTAGCGTCCTGCCTGGGCCACGATGTGGGCCTCGCGTTCATGGTGCTTGGCGTTGAGGACCTCGTGTGCGATGCCGCGCTTGGTAAGGGCGGCGGACAGCTTCTCGGAGCTCTCGATGGAGACGGTGCCCACCAGGACCGGCTGGCCCTTGGCGTGGCGACGCTCCACATCGTCGGCGACGGCGTTGTACTTGGCCTGAATGGTACGGTACACCAGGTCCTCGTGGTCCACGCGCTGCACGGGCTTGTTGGAGGGGATGACCTCGACGGGCAGCTTGTAGATCTCGCGGAACTCGGCATCCTCGGTAAGTGCCGTGCCGGTCATGCCGGAGAGCTTGTCATACAGACGGAAGTAGTTCTGCAGAGTAATGGTGGCCAGGGTCTGGTTCTCCTCGCGTACGAGCACGCCCTCTTTGGCCTCGATGGCCTGGTGCAGGCCCTCAGAATAGCGGCGGCCCTCCATGATGCGGCCGGTGAACTCGTCGACGATCTTGACCTCGCCGTTGGTGACCACGTACTGCTTATCACGGTGGAACATGTACTGGGCCTTCAGCGCCTGCTGCAGGTGGTTGACCAGCTGGCCGGAGAGATCGGCATAGATATCATCGATACCCAGGCGGCGCTCGATCTTCTTGAGCCCGCGCTCGGTGGCGGCAATGGTGTGCTTGGCCTCGTCCATGACGTAGTCGCCCGTGGGTTCAACGTCCTCGGTGGCGGTGAGCATGTCGTGCGACACGTCCTCGCCGCGCTCAAGGCCACGCACGGCACGCGCGAAGTCCTTGTAGGTACTGGCGGACTTGGTGCCAGCGCCCGAGATGATCAGCGGGGTGCGGGCCTCATCGATCAGGATGGAGTCAACCTCGTCGACGATGGCGTAGTTGTGGCCGCGCTGCACGCGCTGCTCGGGACGGGTAACCATGTTGTCGCGCAGGTAATCAAAGCCGAACTCGGAATTGGTGCCGTAGGTGACGTCGGCCTGGTAGGCCGGGCGCTTGAGCTCGAGCGGCATGTTGTTCTGGAGCAGACCGACGGTCATACCCAGGTACTTATAGATGCGGCCCATCCACTCGGAGTCACGCTTGGCAAGGTAATCATTGACAGTAACGACGTGCACGCCCTTGCCGGCAATAGCGTTGAGATAGCCGGCCAACGTGGAGACGAGGGTCTTACCTTCGCCAGTCTTCATCTCAGCAATGTGGCCCTCGTGCAGTGCCATGGCGCCAATGAGCTGCACGTCAAAGTGGCGCATGCCCATGGTGCGCTTGGAAGCCTCACGCACGGTGGCAAAGGCCTCGGGAAGCATGTCGTCGAGCGACTCGCCGTTGGCGTAACGCTCGCGGAACTTATCGGTCTGGCCGCGGAGCTCCTCCTCGGTCATCTTCTCAAACTGGGGCTCAAGACCGTTGATCTGGTCGACGATCTTGTAGTAGCGCTTAAGGTCCTTATCGGATCCAAAGGACAGCAGCTTTGACATGAATCCCATGTGGTTTTCCTTTTTGGCCATCGCCCACGCCGTGCAGCTGCGGGCGAGTTAAACACAGATGATTGTACTTTAGCCAAACAAGGCGCGGCCTATACGGTCGACCTCGACCGCCACGTAATAACTACGACCAACCTGCCAAAAGGGGACTGGTTTATTTTGGCAGTTTTTATCTGGGCAAACGCCGCCTCTCTGCCATTTGGTGCAATGGGGGCAGGTTGGTTTGCACCAATAAAAAGAAAAGGACCGCGCACCCAAACGGATGCACGGCCCTTATGCCATGAATGCGAGTGATTCCGCGGCGAGCTATTTACTCAGCAGCCTCGGTGGTCTCGGCCTCGGCAGCGGTCTCCTCGACGGGAGCCTCTGCGGGAGCCTCGGCGGCCTGCTTGGCAGCCTCCTCGGCAAACTTAGCGGCACGCTTAGCCTTCTCGGCAGCCTTAGCCTCAGCGGCGGCCTTGCGAGCGGCCTCGGCCTCAGCAGCCTTGGCGGCCTTGGCAGCCTTGGCCTCCTCAGCCTTCTTGAGCTGGGCGGCAGCGGCGCCACCGAACTTGTCGGCGAAGCGCTGGACGCGTCCACCGGTGTCGACGAACTTCTGCTGGCCGGTGTAGAACGGATGGCACTCGTTGCAAAGCTCGACCTTCATCTCGGACACGGTAGCGTGCGTCTTGAAGGTGTTGCCGCAGGAGCACGTCACCGTGCACTCGACATACTGGGGATGGATACCCTGCTTCATGGTAGGACTCCTTATTGGTCAGGCGCTGGTTACCGATCAGCGCATAAGGCGTCTTGGTTTCCGACCAAGACAACAAACTTGGCTATGGTACCACGGCGCCGCGTGTCCCACAAAAGGTTCACGGTCTTTTCGGAACGACACGAATCTGACCCATCGAAACACATCTCCACCGTTCCTTCAACTGGGAAAATGCCGTCCCCGGGGCCTGAGAAGGGCCCCGGGGACGTTCGACTGACTGCGGGAACGGCCTTTCCGCTCAATGTGTTCGGCTGAGATCGGAAATCAACCAAACTGAACTAGGTTCAGTTGACATGGTTAAAAACGGGGGCGACGCTTTTGCGTCGCCCCTCGTCCCGGCCGGGTTGCTTTAGTTGTACACACGGTAGTTACACTTGAACTGGGTTATGTGTCCATAGTTGGAGCGGTACCAACCCGACGTATAGCTGATTGCCTCTGCGCCTAGATAGTCGTAGCCCTTGTTGTAGCGAAGCTGACGGTAGGTCGTGTCGTACTCTGCTACGTAAAACGTGTCTCCAGAGAAGGCTTTGTACCGGTCCTTAACCGTCGAAGCCATGTACGCGGGTTCGACATCGCCTTTCTCCCCGTTGAGCGCATAGACGGGTGCCGCGATTCCGCATAAAGCCGTTGCCACGAGGATGGCGTAGACAGCCATGCGCGACGCATTGGACTTCAGCTGTTCAAATAGTTTCATCTCATTCACGTCGCTCGTATGTATCGAGGTATTCCTGCTTGAGCGTCTGCGAGGACGACTTGATCTTTTCCACGAGCGTGCCGGCCTCGATGAAGTAGAACGAGTCGGTGAGGTCTGCCAGGTCGTCGAGCAGATGGCTTGAGATGAGCACGCTTCGTCCCCGCGCCACCTCGCTGCGCATCGCGTCGCAGGAGGTTTTCCGCTTTCCCGGATCGAGGCCGTTCAGCGGTTCATCGAGGATAAGGTACGGGCAACCGGTCGATATCGCCATGGCAAGCTTTACCTGCTGCTTCATTCCTGTCGAGAGTTTACGGGTCGGTTTGTCGAGATATGGGGAGATTCCGAGGGAGCTGCAGAGCGAGTCGATGTCGGTGGCCGATTTCCACGCCTCCCTAACGAAAGAGAGGTGCTCGAGGGCTGATAGCGTGGGGTAGAGATCCGTGTCGCCTGAAGAGCTCAGGTAGACGAGTTCTGCGAATTCGGCTGATCGACGTTGGCAGATTCCGTCTGCCGCCAGGCTTCCCGAGTGGATACGGGTGGGAAATTGGCCCGACAGCGCTTCAAGAAGGGTGGTTTTCCCCGAGCCGTTGGGGGCAATGAGGCCCGCCGCCGTTCCCGGGCTCAGGAAAAGCGATCCGATTGAAAGTATCGTCGTGCTTCCGTATCCCACGCTCGCGTCCAGAAGCTCGAGCCCATGGTGCTTTTTCGCGGGTCCAGGCTGTTTGGGCGAACGTGTCGCAACGGCGCCGACCGCAAAAAAGACCGCGACGTATGCCAGGGCCACGGCAAGCATCGATGCGCTGCCTGAACCGGAGCCAATGAATTCTGTCGGGAAGCATCCTACGTAACCCGTTGCCTCGATAGGCGAGAATACGGCCAGCGGCAGGAGCTCGAGCGCGGCATTATGCCCCAGTGCCGAATCGGACAATAACGGGAATGCCGGGGCCGCGACAAGCAACGCGGAGGCAAGGGGGCCCGCGAGGACGCGCCTCGTTGCGGTCGATAGGACGACGGAACAAACGGATATCAAGGTTCCGCCCGCGAGCAGCGCGAGAAGTATGGTCGTGAAGACGTTTCCCGCGGTCGTGGTAGTGAGCGCGCCGTCATGGAAGAAGGCGATCGGGTACCCGATCTGCCCGAAGCCGTTTAGGGCCAAGGCGTAAATGCCCCCGGGTGCGAGGCCGGCGAGGAGCATCGCGGTCCCCGCGGCGATTATCGAAAACACGGTCTGGACAAGGCGCCGGAATTTGGGCGCGGGCGCCTTCGCCGCCAGGGTCCCGGGCCTTGTGGCGCCGAGCACGAGTATCGACGAGAGAAGGAAGGGGATGAAGGGAAGGAAGGACGGCGCCTGGGCAATGGCGTAGGGCAGGAAGGAAAGGAATGGCAGATCGCTTGCGGAGGCCGGGATATCCGTGATGCCGGAACTGCTCAGAGCACGGCAATATGCGAGCTCCGCGTCATTGGTCTCTCGGTCTCCCACGATGGATCCGGATTGGAAGCCTTCGTCCATGAGCGCGTAGTAGCTCTCGGCAGAATCGAGAAAGGCGGCGTCGGTTTGAGCGGCAAGGGCGGCGTTCGCGTATCTTGCAAGCTCCGCGTCATTTTGCTGCTCTGGAGATAGGTCTGTGCCGCTGGCCTGGGGCGCGCGCGTATTGAATGCGTCGACAAAGCCCCGCATGCCCTGTTTCATAAAGAAGGGCCCGTAGATGGGTGAATTGAACGCAATGGGGACGGAAAAGGCTGCAGCGAGAACGAGCGTACAAATCCATACGGCCCTGTCTCTTAGGATTAGTTTGAGAAGAAGTCGACAGTACATTTGGAAGCACCTACGTTCCTCAAAGAATCGTTAGATTAAAAGTAACAGACCGGATGAAGATACGTGCGACGGGGGCGAGGCGAATGGCTGAGCAGTATCGATATGCGGGTTCAACGGTATCACATTGGCCACATAGATTTTTAACTTGCATTTCTACCCGCCCTTTTCGTAGAGTCGCCGATACGTGCTTAGCGCACCCTCGGCGCGTCCGGCAGGCTTTGCGAAATGGGATCCAGGAGACTTCG
>DBFMRS010000062.1:0-6513 GCA_048387515.1 Collinsella sp. | reverse complement strand
CCGGAAACAGCATCCCATTCTGGAGCCGAATTCCGGGACGCAGTTTCCGCTGAGGGTCGATCCGGAAAGCGCATCCCATTCCAGGCGCGGATTGCGGGTTGCGCTTTCCATTTGACGCTCCAACCGGAAAGCGTATCCCACTCCGGAGCCGAATTCCGGGACACACTTTCCGCTCGAGGCTCAAAAGGAAAGCGCATCCCATTCCGAGCACCAATTCCGGGACGCAGTTTCCGCTCCAGACAAAAGGCCCCGGCTCGCGATGGAGCCGGGGCCAAAGGCGCAGCGTATGTAGTTGATGCTCAGCGCGAACAGCCCATCAGCAATGACTGTCCGCGCCCTAACCTACCCGCGGTGACGAGCGCGGCTGTAGGGCGTATCCACCATGGGCAGATCTGGACGCAGTTTGCCGTCAAACGCGCGGTAGGCATTCTGCACGGCGGGCGCCGTGGGGATCGTGGCGATCTCGCCGATGCCCTTGCCGCCGTATGCCACGGGCAGCAGCTCGTCCTTCTCCACGTAAATGGCGTGGATATCCGGAATCTCGGGCGCACGGAACAACCCGAGCGTACCGTACCTTGCCTGGGGCACGCAGTCCTTGAGCGGCCAGTCCTCGGTAAGCGCATAGCCCATACCCATGAGCACGCCGCCTTCGATCTGACCCTGGATGGAGATGGGATTGACCACCTTGCCGGAATCGTGCGCGGCATAGACCTCGCTCACGCGGCCGTCATCATCAAGAATGACCACATGCGTGGCAAAGCCGTAGCAGATGTGGCTCTTAGGGTTGGGCACGTCGGCACCCAGTTTGTCGGTCGGCTCCAGATATACGTAGCCAAACTCGCATCCCTCGAGTGCCTTGATAGCTGCCGCAGGATCCTGAGGATGCATACCCTGGCCGGCGACGAGCTCCTGCGTGCGAAGCTGATCGGCGCGGCCGTCGTCGTACTCGATCTTGACGCCGTCGCCATGTGCGCTCACGGGAGCATCGGGCGCGGGCTTGCCGGCCTCGACGCCAACCATAGCATCGCGCAGTAGGAAGGCGGCGCCGCGCACGGCCTCGCCGGTCACGACCGTCTGACGCGAGCCAGACGTAGTGCCGGAGTCGGGAGCGTTCTCGGTGGAGCACTCGCCGTTGGCAATGCAGCTCAGCGGCAGACCGCAGGCCTCGGCAACGTCCTGCAAAAAGACCGTGTTGCAGCCCTGGCCGATGTCGGACGTGGCGGCATAGACCACGGCCACGCCGTTCTCGACGCGAATCTTGCAGCGGCCGGCATCGGGCAGGCCCACGCCCACACCGGCGTTCTTCATGGCGCAGGCGATACCGGCGTGTCCGGGATGCGCGTAGTAGGCATCCTTGACCTCGAGCAGTGTCTCCTTAAGCGCCGTGGAGCAGTCGGCAATCTGGCCGTTGGGCAAAACCTCGCCCGGCTCGATGGCGTTTCTGTAACGAATCTCCCACGGATCCAGGCCGACCTTCTCTGCCAGTAGGTCGATCAGGCTCTCGAGCGCAAACTCGGACTGGCAAACGCCAAAGCCACGGTACGCGCCGGCGGGCGGGTTGTTGGTGTAGTAGCCATAACCGCGAATGTCGGTGTTCTGGTACTTGTAGGGGCCGACAGCATGCGTGCAGGCGCGCTCGAGCACCGGGCCGCACAGCGACGCGTAGGCGCCGGTGTCAAAGTTGATCTCGCAATCCAGGCCGGTAAAGTTGCCCTCGGCGTCGCAACCCAGCGTAAAGGTACCGTCCATGGCATGACGCTTGGGATGGAACGCGAGCGACTCGGCACGCGTGAGCTTGCACTTCACAGGACGCTGGAACTTATAGGCAGCAAGCGCGGCCAGGTGCTGGATCGAAACGTCCTCCTTACCGCCAAAGCCGCCGCCCACGAGCATGGTCTCGACGACCACGCGCTCGGGTTCGCTATCCCAGCCAAACATATGGGCACACTCTTTGCGCGTGTCGTAGGCACCCTGGTCGGTCGACTGCACCTTGACGCCGTTCTTGTACGGGAAGGCAACGGCGCACTCGGGCTCCAAGAAGGCATGCTCGGTAAAGGGCGTGGTAAAGCGCTGCGTCACGGTAAACGCGCTCTCTGCCAGCGCCTTGGCGGCGTCGCCGCGCGTCACGTGACGGCTCTGACACACGTTGTCCTTGAGCTCCACCGTGTTGCCGAAGGCAAAGAAGCTGTCATGCAGGCGCGGGGCATCGGCGGCCCTGGCCTCGACAATGTTGCGCACGGGCTCCAGCGGCTCGTAGTCAATCTTTACGAGCTTCTTGGCCTTCTCGAGCGTCGCCTCGTCCTCGGCGACCACCAGCACGATGGCATCGCCCACGCAGCGGGTGATATCGCCCTGAGCGATCATGACGTCCCAGTCCTGGATAAGGTGGCCGACCTGGTTGACCGGCACGTCCTCGGCGCGCAGGATGCCCACTACACCGGGCAGGGCCTCGGCCTTGGAGGTGTCGATGGAGAGCACGCGGGCGCGCGGATACCTGGAGCGCACGGCGCTGGCATAGGTCAGGCCCGGCTGATCGAGCTCGTCGATGTCGTCGGGATACTTGCCCTCGCCGAGCACCTTCTTGCGCACGTCAATACGGAAGGCGCGCTTGCCCACGCCGTAGTCATCGCCGCGCTCCAGGTCCTCGTCGATCTGCTTTTCGCCGCGGAGCACCGCAGCGGCCAGCGAGATGCCCTCGATAATCTTTTTGTAGCCGGTGCAGCGACAGACGTTACCGCGAATGGCGTACTTGATCTGCTCCTCGGTGGGCTCGGGGTCCTCGGCGATGAGCGCCGCACCCGCCATGACCATGCCAGGGATGCAAAAACCGCACTGCACGGCGCCCACAGCGCCAAAGGCGTACACAAAGGCCTCGCGCACGTCCTCGGGCAGGCCCTCGACGGTCACGATGTTGCGACCGGCGGCAAGAGCGGTGGTCAGCACGCACGCCTTGACGGCTGCACCGTCCACATGGATGGTGCAGGTGCCACAAGCACCTTCGGAGCAGCCGTCCTTGGCGGAATGGATATGCAGGTCGTCGCGCAGGTAGCGCAGCAGCGGTTTGTTTTGGGTCGTCGTGCGCTCGACGCCGTTAACGGTAAAAGTGAATTCCTGTGCCATGGTGATTCCCTTCTACACGCCGGCGGCGATGCCGGTGCGGTCGTGGATGGCGCCATGCGGGCAGACGACGGCGCACATGCCGCACGACAGGCAATCCGCACCGTCGATATGGGCGCAGTTGTCCTCGATGCGGATAGCGCCGGCAGGGCACTTTTTGGCGCACATGCCGCAACCGATGCAGCTCGTATCGCAAATCTTACGGGCGATGGCGCCCTTATCGGTGTTGTTGCAGCGCACCAGGATATTCTGGTAGCCGGGAACGAAGGCAATCACGCGCTGCGGGCACGCCATGCCGCACAGGCCACAGCCCGTGCACTTTGAGCGATCCACGCGGGCGATGCCATCGACCAGCGCAATGGCACCGTGGGGGCAGGCCGTGACGCAGGCGCCACAGCCAATGCAGCCTTCGCTGCAGCGGGCGTCGCCGCCTGCGGAGGCGCAACCGCTTCCGCAGGCAACGTAGGCCACGTTATGTTGAATGGATTTGGCCATAAGAGACTCGCCTATTTCTTAAGGAGATACGGATAGTTGTCGCGCACAGCCCTGATGGTCAGGCGGACGGCCTCGGGAAGGCCGGTGTTGACGGCATCAACCGAGACGGTGCGGACCGTGCCGGCGACGCGAACCTTAAAGTGGTCCTCGTCCACGGCCAGGAAGCCCTCGTTCTCGGAGTTCTCCATGTCCTCCTCGCTCCAGAACAGGGTGAGCTTGTCCTTGTAGGGACGACCCTCCTGGTAAGGGCAGAACACGGCGCAGTTGCCGCACTCATTGCACATGCCGTCGACATGGACGACCTGATGCTTGGCCAGGCCCGGCACCTTAATTGCCACGTTGGCGCGGTTGGGGCACACGTCGCAGCAGACCTCGCACACCGAGCCGCAGCCCAGGCAGCGGGTCTTGGTGCAGTTGCGCTTGTCGCGGCACAGCGACCCCTTGCGCTCGTAGCAAGTGTCCTCGCGGCCGGCCTGCTCGTTGCAGTCGGCGTACTTGTTAAAGTCCACGTCGGCGATGGCACGGGCGACCTCGGCGGCATCGGCGATAGCCTCGACCACGGTGGCAGGACCGCGGCGGCAGTCGCCCGCAGCCCAGACGCCCTCGACGCCGGTGGAGGTAGCGGCAAGGCGGCCGCGACGGTCGTGCTCGACGCCCGCGGCATCGTACAGGCTGGCGTCGATGCCCTCGCCCACGGCGCAGATCACCGTGGTGGCGGGAAGCTCAACAGTCTCGCCCGTGGCGACGGGGCTGCGGCGGCCGCTTGCATCCGGCTCGCCAAGCTCCATAACATCGCAGGTCAGCACGGCGCCGTTGAGTGCCTTAGGTGCCAGCAGCTCGCAGAACTCAACGCCGTCGGCAAGAGCAAGATCGAGCTCTTCCTCATCGGCGGGCATCTGCTTCTTGGTGCGGCGGTAGACCAGGCGCACGTTCTTCACGCCGGCCAGGCGCTTGGCCACGCGGGCCGCGTCCATGGCGGTGTTGCCGGCGCCAATGACCACGACGTCCTCGCCCAGCTCGAGCTTCTCGCCCTTCTTGGCGGCCTCGAGGAACTCCAGCACGTCGAGCTCGGCGCCCTCGCCCAGGCCCGCAGAGCCGGGCATCCAGGCACCGGTGGCCACGACCACGTCGGTAAAGCCCTGGTCCTTGAGCTCGTCAATGGAATCAACGCGAGCGTTGAGCTGCACCTTGGCGCCAAAGGCTAGGCAGAGCTCGGCATCGTGGGAGATATCGTCGCTCGCGATACGGAACTCGGGAATCACGTGACGGACCACGCCGCCGAGCGAATCGCGGGCCTCAAAGATGGTGACGGGCACGCCGGCACGCGTCAGGAAGAATGCCGTCGCCAGGCCGGCCGGGCCGCCGCCGATAACGGCAACGTTGCGCTCGCCGTCGTTGGCGATGGCCTGGGCGCGCAGCTTGGGCAGCACGGCGGTCATGGCCTCGCGGGCGGCCTTGAGCTTGCTGGCGCGAATCTGGGCGCCCTCGGGCTCGTAGAACGCACGCTCGCAGGCACGGCCGCAGGGATGCGGGCAGATGGTGCCGGTAATGAACGGCAGGGCGTTGCGCTCGATGATGATGTTGAGTGCGTCCTCGTAGCGGCCCTCGTCAACGGCCGCCAGGTAGGCGGGAATATCCTGCTGGATGGGGCAGCTCGTGCGGCACGGCGTGGTAAAGCAATCGGAAAGAGGGCTCTTGCCGGCGACCTTGCGGTCGGGCAGCGGACGCAGCGGCTTCTTGTAGAGCGGGTTGGTGAGTGAGTCGGTCTGGATCGCAGTCACAGCCTCGAGAGAGACACCCGCGAACGGCTTGCCATCCAGGTCGGTAAACTCGCCGGCCATCTGGCTAAAGCGCTCGTAGCCACCGGGCTTGAGCACGTCGGTCGCCAGGGTGACGGGCCAAATGCCGGCATCGTACAGGGCGCGGATGTTGTAGACCGTAGCACCGCCGGAGTAGCTGATGCGCAGCTTGCCATCGAACTGCTCGGTAATGCGACGGGCAGCCTCGATGGTCAGCGAGAACAGCGAACGGCCGGACATGTACATCTCGGTGGAAGGCAGCTCGTTCCTCGTCACGTCGACGGGGAAGGTGTTGGTGAGCTTGACGCCAAACTCCAGGCCGCGCTCGGCGCACAGGGCAATCAGGCGCTCGAACATGGGCACGGCGTCGGCCCACTGCAGGTCCTCGCGGAAGTGCGTATCGTCGAAGACGATGTAGTCAAAGCCCAGCTCGTTGAGGCGCTGACGTGCAAACTCATAGCCCAGCAGCGTGGGGTTGCACTTGATGTAGGTGTTGAGGCCCTTCTCGGTGATGAGGTAGGTCGCGATGCGCTCGATCTCGGCGGGCGGGCAGCCGTGCAGGGTAGACTCGGTGATGGAGTTGGAGACGCGTGCCGGGATGGACTCGACAAACGCGGCGTCGACATGCTCAAACTTGTCCAGGTTGGCGAGCGCCCATGCGCGGCACTCGTTCCAGACGTCGGAGCCGCTGGCGTCCTTCATGCCCTCGATGTAGGCGTCGACCTTGGGGCTCTTGATGCCCTCCAGGTCATAACCCACGGACATGTTGAAGACAAAGCCGTCCGGGCTGCCCAGGCCGTACTCGCGAGCGATCAGGTGGCAGGCAAACCATGCCTTCACGTACTCGGCAAAAGCCTGCGGAACCTCGAGCTCGGTCGACCACTCGCAGTTGTAGCACTCGTCCTGCGCCACAATGCAGGGCTTGTTGACACACTTGGAGAGCTCCTCGCCGTCCATAACCTGAACGGTCTTGAGCTCAAAGAAGCGGGAACCGGCCACGTAGGATGCCACAATGTTCTGGGCCAACTGCGTATTGGGACCGGCGGCCGGGCCAAACGGAGTCTCGATGCGCTCGTCAAAAATGGGAAGCGCGCCCTCCTGG
>DBFMRS010000061.1:0-28870 GCA_048387515.1 Collinsella sp. | reverse complement strand
GCCACGTATCGTTTTGAGGTCGGTTCGGGCGACATGTCGTTTGATTCGGAGTGACGGGCGGTTATCGAAGACTTATACACCATAGCTGCGCTGTTTGATGGAGGCGCCGGAGCCGTGACGGGCTCCGGCGCCTTTGCCTTTACAATGGGGTCATGGAACAGATTATCTTGAACATACTCGAGGCTCTGCGTCGCGGCGAGACCGTGGACGACAAAGCGCTCGTCAAACTGATACATGCCGAGGCGCGCCGTGAGGGTGCCGACAAACGCGATTTGGCCAAGCGCCGCCTGCTGCCGTTTTACCAGCGGGTGAAGCGCGAGGAGCCGGCACGTGGGGCTGGGTGGAATGTCGATTCCGATCAGGAGCGTCAACTGCTGCAGGTGTTGCGCATGAAGCCGCGCCGCACGGCTTCGGGCGTGGCGACCATTACCGTCATCACCAAGCCGTGGCCGTGCTCGGGCGATTGCCTGTTTTGCCCCAACGACCTGCGCATGCCCAAGAGCTATCTGCACGCTGAGCCGGCGTGTGCCCGTGCGGAGCAAAATTGCTTCGATCCGTATCTGCAGGTGAGTGCCCGTTTGACGGCGCTTTCGCAGATGGGGCATGCGACCGACAAGATAGAGCTCATCGTGCTCGGTGGCACCTGGAGCGACTATCCGCAAGGGTATCAGGCATGGTTTATGTCGGAGCTCTTCCGCGCGCTCAATGACGATGCCGTCGCCGGCGTAGCGGCCAACCCCATGTTGGCGCGTCCGGGCATCAGCCGTGCCGAGGCAGGGCGCCTGCTCGATGACGCTCCTGCCGATGCCCTGCCGCCGGTGGTAACAGAGCGCCGCGAGCGCTATCGGTCAGCCGGCATTGCGACAGACGAGGCCGAGCTTGCGAGCGGTGTTGCCGACGAGCAGGAGCGTGTGGATGCTGCCGTGGGCGGCTATAACCGCGCGGTGCGTCGTCTGTACGGCCCCGGTACGCCGTGGGGCGAGGTTGCCGAGTGGCAAACGGCAACGATGGAGGAGCTTGAGCGTCAGCAGCGCATCAACGAGACGGCGAAGCATCGCGTGGTGGGGCTCGTTATCGAGACGCGCCCCGATGCCGTGACGCCGCAGGCCCTCACGCTCATTCGCTGCCTGGGTTGCACCAAGATTCAGATGGGTATCCAGAGTCTCGACCAGCACCTGCTCGATATCAACGAGCGTCGCATTTCGGTGGCTCAGATCGAGCAGGCGTTTTCGCTTGCGCGCCTGTTTGGCTTTAAGATCCACGCGCACTTTATGCTCAACCTGCTGGGCGCCACGCCGGAGGGGGACAAGCGCGACTACGTGCGCTTTATGACCGAGGGGGCCTTTATGCCCGACGAGGTCAAGGTCTATCCGTGTGCGCTCATCGATGGCTCGCGTCTGGTGGGCTGCTACGAGCGTGGCGAGTGGCGCCCCTATACCGAGGAGGAGCTGCTCGACGTGCTGGCCGACGACATCGTGGTGACGCCGGCGTTCTGCCGCATTAGTCGCATGATCCGCGACTTTAGTTCCGACGACATTATGGTGGGCAACAAGAAGCCCAACCTGCGTCAGCTCGTTGAGAACCGCCTGGCTGCTCGGGGTGACGGTGCGACGGTGCGCGAGATTCGCTATCGCGAGATCAGTACGGCGGGTGCCGACTTGGATGAGCTTTCTCTTGATGAGGAGGTGGCGTACGAGACGCCGGTGACGCACGAGCGCTTTTTGCAGTGGGTGACGCCGCAGGGCAAGATCGCGGGCTTTTTGCGGTTGTCGCTGCCCGACCATTCGTTTGTTGCCGCGCATGCGGACGAGTTGCCGACGACGCCGGACGAGGCGATGATTCGCGAGGTGCACGTCTATGGCATGGCGGCGCGCGTGGGGTATCAAGGCCAGGCGGCCCAGCACCATGGGTTGGGGCGTCTGCTCGTAGAGCGTGCGTGCGAGATTGCCCGGGATGCGGGTTATACGCGCATCAACGTGATCAGCGCGATTGGTACGCGCGAGTACTATCGCCATTTGGGTTTTTACGATCATGGACTCTATCTGCAAAAGGAGCTCTAGATGAACAAGCCGAGTGTTTCTGCTGGCGTAGTTGCCGGCGTTGCCCTGGGAGCCGCGGCGCTTGGTGCGGCCGCCGTCGCTGTTCGTGCTGCCTGTCTGCAGGTTGCGCGAACCCGCAATGGGTTGGCGCGTGTGAAACGCGTGCACGATGAGAGCGGCGACGAGGTCCGTGTGCTCGCGCAGGGCGGCGTCTACCAAAGCGCGAGCTATGTCGGCGATCGTTGGGCGGAGCCCGTCTTTGCGTACTATCGTGCGTTTGACGACGTGTTTGAGTCCGAGGATGCGATGCGCGACGCTTATGGCCACGGCATCGACCGTATGCTTATGCTGGGCGGCGGTGGGTTTGCCTATCCCAAATTTGCGCTGATGTCGCACGAGGGCTTGCGCATGGACGTTATCGAGTATGACGGAGAGATTACGCGTCTGGCGCGCCGCTGGTTCTACCTAGACGAGCTGGAGCGCGCGGCGGGCGATCGCCTGAGGGTGATTACCGCCGAGGCGCGTTCGTATCTGGGCGTGACGAGCGTGGGCCATCGTCGCTACGACGTGGTCGTGAGCGATTGCTTTGGCGGTGCCGAGCCCGTACGCGAGCTGGCGACGGTTGAGGCGTTGCGTTTGGTGCGGGGCAGCCTAAATGTCGGCGGCATCTACATTGCCAATATCGTGAGCGCAAACGAGGGGAGCGACGTGACGTTCCTGCGCGACTGCGCTGCCACGGCAGTCGAGGTATTCGCCCACGCCTGGGTGGTCCCATGTGGCGATGCGGAGTTCGGCGGCGAGGAGAACTACCTGCTCATCGCCAGCGACGGCGACTACGCCTTTGCCGAAGCTGTGCCCTTCGACGCCGACTTCCTCGGCACCGCCCTTCACGACAAGTAAGTCCCCCCGTCCCAGAAAGACTGGTCTTAGGCGTGGTCGTGCCAGCTGCGGACACGCTGCTTCATACCCTCGATGTCGAGCACGCCTTCGGCGAAGCCTTTGCGCACGAGCTCTTCGGGAACGAACTCATCGTAACGATCAAAGTAAGGCACCTCGCCGGGATAGACGAGCTCGATGGGATCGAAGTCCTTCTCGGCCTCGGCGGCGAGCACCTCAAAGAACGTCTCTTCGTCGGCCTTCATCTTAAACTGCATAAAGTACGGGCGTGAAGGGTCGAGTCCGCGAAGGCCCAGCTCCGCGGCACATTTAATCTTGAGCATGCGCTCGAGTGCCAAAAAGGCGTAGCTGCCCAACCAGGGGAAGAGCACCCAGGTGTCGCCACCCAGGTTGATGAGCGGCTTGGTTCCCGCGCCCGAAATCTCGGCCGTATGACGAGCCTGCGCCAAGCGGGCCCGTGCGTTACCCATAAGGTACGGATATGCTGTGTGCTCGTTGAGCGCCTTGCGCATACGCTCGAGTACATGTGTGTTGATGTCACCGGGGCAGTCGCCAAAGTAGGCCGGCACACGGCCCTTGACCTGCGTGGCAAAGACGGTGTGACGCTTCCAGTCCACTTCTTCGACAATCCAGCAATGTCCGGCGATGGCGATGCGCTCACCGGGCGGTGGCGGGTTGACAATCGTGCCCAGCTCGGCCGATTCACTGCGAACGGTAAACTCCTCGTTTTCCTGGAACACAGCGTAGAACTTAAAGTTGTTGATGATGCGCTCGCCCGCGAGGCCCACGATGAGCCCGCCGCCCTCGGTGACCTGGATATGGTCGATCTTAATGAGGTGACGCAGCAGTACACGATAGTCATCGGCCGAGATGCGATGGAAATAGCTGAGCGTGAGCACGCGCTGGGCAAGTTCGGCCGGTGTGAGCTCTCCGGTGCTGGCGAGGGTCGACATGGTCTGGTGATAGAGCAGACTGTAGGGGAGTCGATCGAGCTCGGGCGGCTCGACCCACTTTTCTTCGCGATAGAGTTGTACGAGTGCGATTCCCTGCAGGAGCTTCCAGGGTATCGTTTCGGGCATCATCGTGCGCGGCTCGGGTTCTTCCTCGCGCATGACAAACCACATCTCGGGCGGAAGGTCGCGACGGCCTGTGCGGCCCATTCGCTGCAAAAAGGAGCTGACGGTAAACGGCGCGTCGATCTGGAAGGCACGCTCCAGACGGCCGATATCGATGCCAAGCTCAAGCGTAGAGGTGGTGACGGTTGTCTGCGCCTGTTCCTCGTCACGCATGAGTTCCTCGGCCGTCTCGCGCAGCGATGCCGAGAGGTTGCCATGATGGATAAGGAAGCGGTCTGGCTCGTGCCGGTTTTCGCAGTAGCTGCGCAGCATGGAGCATACGGCCTCTGCCTCCTCGCGCGAGTTGGCAAAGACCAGGCACTTGCGGCCGCGCGTGTGCTCAAAGACATAGCCCATGCCGGGGTCGGCGTTGTCGGGTGCGGTGTCGGTGGGGTTGAGAAGCGCCTGCTCGGTTGCCTGCGGGATGTCGACTTCGCCCTCGGGGGCTGAGGAAGTGCGACGGTCCTTGGGGGCGGCCTTGCCCCGTGCCCGCTCGCGGCGTTGGCGGCGTTCCTCCTGTGTGAGTTGTCCGCTATGGCGCATGTCTTGGGTGCCGGCTGGCAGCGCCGTGGGTGGTGCCGCCTCAATGCGCTCGCATGCGAGCACCTCAGCTTCCTGCGTACCCGTGCTCGTGAATCCTCGCTGCTGAGCCTGGGGACCCGAGTTGTAGAAGTGCTCCATGGAGATACGCCACACGCGGCGTGGCTCCTCAAAGCGGGGGATGACGCAGTCGCGTCCCGTCCCCTGCGACAGGAAGGCGCCCGTGCGTTCCGGGTCCCCGATGGTGGCCGAAAGGCCGATGCGCCGGGGCCGCACGCCCGCCATGCGCGAAAGACGCTCGATAAGGCAGAGCGTCTGCCCGCCGCGGTCACCGCGCATGAGCGAGTGGACCTCGTCGATGACCACATAGCGCAGGTCGCAGAACATACGCGGGATTGCCATGTGCTTGTGGATCAGGAGTGCCTCGAGTGATTCGGGCGTAATCTGTAGGATGCCGCTTGGCTTTTTGATGAGCTTTGCCTTGTGCGACTGCGAGACATCGCCGTGCCAGTGCCAGACGGGGATATCGGCCTCTTCGCACAGATCGTTGAGGCGAACGAACTGGTCGTTGATGAGTGCCTTGAGGGGGCCAATATAGAGGGCGCCAACGCTTGCGGGCGGCCTCTCCCAAAACTCGGTCAGGATGGGAAAGAAGGCTGCCTCGGTTTTGCCGGAAGCCGTGGATGCCGTCAGGAGCACATTGTCTTGCGTGTTGAAGATGGCATCTGCCGCCGCAACCTGGATGGAGCGCAGACTCTCCCAATCGTGGGAGTAGATGAAGTCTTGGATAAACGGGGCGTAGCGGTCAAAGGCGTTCACGGGGCCTCCTCTCATCAACGGGCTGATCAACGCAACGGGCAACGGTTCGATATCTTGCAACATCGGCGTTTGCCCAGATAAAACCTACCAAAAAAACCTGTCCCTTTTTGGCAGGTTAGATGGTGAATTCGGCAAAGTTGCGGTCGTCGTCCGCGGTGCCGGTGCCGTCTGTTGCGGCTGCCGGCGCCAGCGCGTCGCCGCCGACGCTTTGCAGCAACTCGGCCACGTTGGCGTCGGGGTTTTGGCATAGGATGTCGAGCAGCTCGATAAAGTCACGAATGACTTCACGCGGCGTCAGATGTGTGTCGGCCCCCACGCGGCCAAACTCAATCTTGAGGAAGTCCACCAAGTCGTTCTCGGTAAGCGTGGGCGTCCAGCCAAAGTAGCCGGCATGAATCTGCATGAGCTTTTCGATGAGCACCAGCAACTCCTCGTAGGTGAGTGGCTGCAGGCGGATGATGGGCGCGAGCATGTCCTTAAGGTCCTCGCGTGCAAAGCGGCCCTGAGCGAGTCGACTTCGCAGGGCCTCGTAGGAGAACACGCCACGGCGGCGGTCTTCGATGGAGGTTGGCGTGCCGCCCATGATCATGCCCAGGTACTGCGCCTTGCCCTGGAGCGTGTCGTTGTACATGGTCAGGATCTTCTCGTAGTTGTATTGGCGTGTGATGGCGTTGGGAATCTTATACAGATTCACGAGCTCGTCGATGAGCACCAGCATGCCCTTGTAGCCGCTGCAGACCAAAAAGCGCGCAATGAGCTTAACGTAGTCGTACCAGTCGTCATCGCTGATGATGGTCGAGGAGCCCAGCTCGGCGCGTGCCTCACTCTTGGTGCGGTACTCGCCGCGAATCCATTTGGTCACGCGGCTCATAGCTTCTTCGTCGCCCTCGGATACGGCCGCGCGGTAGCGGCGGAGCATGCGGGCGAAGTCGAAGCCGTGGACCATTTCCTCGAGTGGGGCCAGTTGGGCATTGACGGCAGACTCGTCGGCATCGGCACACGAGGCGACCCAGCGATCCAGGATAAGGTTGAGCGCACCGCCCTCGGGGCGCGTCTTGGTCGATATGTTGCGGATGAGCTCACGGTAGGTGGCAAGGCCCTGTCCCTGGCCGCCCTGCAGACGGCGCTCAGGGGATAGGTCGGCATCGGCCACGACGAATCCCTCGCCCATGGCGTGCGTGCGGATCGTCTGGAGCAAAAAGCTCTTGCCGGCGCCGTAGCGACCGACTAGGAAACGGAAGCTTGCGCCGCCATCGGCGATGAGGCTCAGGTCGGTGAGCAGAGCACGGATCTCGACCTCTCGCCCCACGGTGATATAGGGAAGGCCAATGCGCGGGACCACGCCGCCCTTGAGCGAGTTGAGAATGACGGCGGCGACGCGCTTGGGCACACGGGGTGCTGCGGATTCGGTATCACTCATGGTCTAAGTATCCTCTCACGTCTGCTTCGTAGTCCTCGATAATTTGCGGTCCTGCTGAGCCAAATTCAATAACGGTGTCGCCCACCAGGTCAAAGAGCGCTTCGTTGATGCTATCGACGAGCATGTCCTCACTCTTGCCCGACTGTGCCACCGCCGATGCCGTTTGCGCTGCGTTTTGCTCGAGGAGTGCTTGAAGATAGGCGTTTGCGGCGGGATAGAGTGCGGACTCGGTGTCGGCGGGCGTGGGCGCTGGTGCGAGGAGCGGGGCTACGACGTCAAACTGCTCGGTGGAGATGGTCGGCTCGCTAGCCTCGTCCTGCTGCATGGTCGTCGCGACTGGTTCGGTGATCGTGTCGGCCACGGGCTCGGCTTCCGGTCGTTCGGCAACTGCCACCTCGGCATCCGCAAGCGGGCCGTCCTCGCGCTCCTCGTCGATCAAAAGCGCCTCGCGCGTTTGTGCGGCGGCGCTCCGAATGTGCCCCAGCTGGCTCAGATCGATATCGATCTTGACGGGCTGATGTGCGGCATCCCATGAAAGCCATGCCACAATCTCGTCATCGATAATCTTAGCCAGATATTTGGGGACCTTCTCTTCCTTAAGGGGATGGCCGGGATCCAGTGCCAAGCGCAGACGCTGATCGCAAGCGCGCATCATCTCACCGAGCTTGCTACTTTTTTGTCTGCTGCCGTGGATGCGCATGCATTCCCAAAAGCCATTTTGGCAGCGGTAGATGTAAATGGGGTCCAGGCGATATTCGCAGTCCTCGTGGCGCTCGGGCGCAAAGAACACGGCCGAGGCAAACATGGTGTAGGGCATGGCCGTCTCCTCTCCAAACAAGCTCGCTACGATGCCGGTCTTTCGGTGCGTGTCATAGTAGCGCGCCATACGGACATACGCGGCGCATGCCACGTGGCGCAGGTCGCGATGGTGGGAACGGTCGAGCCGTGAGTTATTCAGGTTGTACGTCGAGAGTGCGTCGATGGCAGCCATGAGCCGCTCCTCATGCGCCTCATCGGGCGGAAGGGGAAGCGTGGGCTCGGAGGTCTTGCGACGCGCAGGCGGCAGGTCCGACGGCGCCGGCGCGGGTACAAGGTCTCGTGCTGCGCGGCGCAGCTCGATGAGGGCGTTGTCGAATGCGACGGTTTTAGAGTCGAGAAGTAGCTTGGGGTCGAGTCCGTGGAATACGGCGTAGTCCTGCAGCCACACGCGTGCGAACCGATCGATGCCGGGTTCAAAGGCGCGATAGGCATCCCAAAAGGCCTTGATCTTGCTAAAGCCATCGAGCGGGTCATCAACGCCAATGCCGCAGATCAATTCGTAAAGATAAAGAAAAGCAAACGAGGTCGATGTCTCCTCGATATTGCCGCGGCGCACTTGGGCACGCCAGGTAAAGTAGCCGCGCAACTGTCGATCGCTCATGGCATTGTAGGTGGGAAAGTACGACTTAAAGGTGCCGTTGTAGGGGCAATCGTCCTCGAAGTCGGCCATCAGCAGGCCTTGGCGGTAAAAGAGCTCCGCCTCCGATAGCCAACGTCCCGCGCCGCCTTTGGGATCCTCTTGCCAGCGTGATATCTCGCGCATCTTGCGGTACTGGTCGGGGAGGAAGTTCTGCATCTGACGACCGGTCTTGAGAATCGGCTCGTCAGCATAGATTTCGTTTGAGAAGCGGGCGGACTGATGGGTCCGGGCCTCGGCCATAATGCGCTCGATGAGCATCTTGACGTCCTGGTCGGCCACCGCCCTCTCCTCTCCCTATATGGTGTCGGTGACCTCATATCATAACACAGCATCAAACAGGTGTTCGAGATACCGCTATGTAGATAGATTTAGAACAAGAGGGCGTAGATGACCGCCACGACGACGGAGGGGAGCATATTGGCTGTGCGGAAGGTCTGAGGTCGAATAAGGTTAACGCCAACACAGAAGATGAGCATGGAGCCCACAAGCGAAAGGCTGTCGAGGGCTGCGGTGGTCATGATGGGGGAGAGTGCGCCGGCAAAAAGCGTGATCGTGCCCTGGAATACGGCAACGGGCAGGGCCGAGAAGATGCAGCCGCGGCCAAGCGAGGCCGTCATGGTGCAGACGATGATGCAGTCCAGCGCGCCCTTCAGGGCAAGTGTGGACCAGTCGCCGAGCAGACCGTCCTGAATCGATCCTACGATGGCCATGGCGCCGATACACACGGTGAGCGATGTCGAGACAAAGGCGTTGGTGAACTCGTTGTCGCCTTCGCTGCCGGTTTTGCGCTTGAGCCATTCGCCGAGGTTCTCGATGGCGGCTTCCAGGTTGATGGCCTCGCCGATGAGCGAACCAAGGGCAAATGAGACGATAAGCATGGTGGTGCCGGTGGTCGCCAACGTCTCTCCATCGATAACGAGCATCTTTTGCATGGTGCCGCCCAGGCCGATAAACAGAACGCACAGCCCCGATGCTTTCATGAGCGTGTCTTGGATGCGCGGTGTGATGAAGCGGCCGCCCGCTAATCCCAAAAGACCGCCCGCAACTAAAAGCACAACGTTGATGATTGTTCCCAAGCCCGGCATGAGCCCTCCTGTATTGATGCCAACGTGGCAATCGTAGCAGAACGAAATGCGAGGCACATCGCGACTCATCTAATACGTTATATAAGTGGTGTTAGGAATGATGTGCAGCATTTAAGCCTCAGGTGGTTGTCGGGACATAGGGATAGTATTCAAAGCGCAGTGTCATAAGCCGCTGTGGGGATTCAATAGCCGCGGCGATGATATTGGCATCGCGGGCACGATCAAACCCTTCGAGTTCGATCTGATACGAGACGTCTTGCATAATGTCCAGACGTCGCCAGGCTAGGAGTGTGTCGCCATCGAATTCCAAGGTCTTGCCTCCGTCTGGAGCAACGGCGTATAGACGCAGCTTGGCGGTGGTTGCAGGGTCGACAACTGTGACCTTTTTAATTTCGTTTCGAGTATTCTTGGCGCCCAACAAGGTGAGCAGTGTTGGGGCCACGACCTCGCCCGATGGCAAAAAGACGACTTCGATGGATTCAGGAAATGCGATGATAGCCGACTTGCGGACGGGCTGATTGGCGGCGGCAACTTCGATGTTCGCAGCGTCGATGACCTCCGTGTGGTCGAGCGCGGCAAGCACGCAGCAGTTACCTTCATCGATCTCTTGAGGATCAGCAAGCCCCAGACTGTCCGCGAACTCGGGATCGTTTGGATCGGCAGCGGGCTCATTCGGCGCTTCGAAAGAAGCTGGGACGCTGTTTGTCGGCGACGGCGTGTCGCCCGCACCTGCTTCTTTGTCCGCGCTCTCTTCTTGTATGGTTGCGTTGATGGGTTCGTCGTTTGGGGGGAGCGTCTTGGCGTCAAACGCGGAGGGGAGAATTCCGATGGCTCCGGATCCGTTCCACTCCATTTCGAGAAGCGCCGGGTCGGCAAGAATGCGTTGCCTGCTTTGCGCGCGGGCATCGATTTCAATAGGGCCTGCCTCTATCCCTCGTGTAAGGCTGAGTGATCCGGATGGCTTCTCGAAATGAGCGTCTGTGTCTTTGGTACTGACGGCGTAGAACAGCAGGGACGCTTCTCCCGCCGCGATGGCATCGGTACCGGCTTTGGTCAGCCGCAACGATGCCGTGAATGAGAGGGTGGGCTGCGTGTCGTCTGCATTCGCGGCGGCGCAGCCCAGACATATACCGCCTCCTTTCTCGAAAAACGCACCGTCGAAGGCGACCTTCGCTCCGTTCGCCGAGTCATCGACCGAAGCGATGTCGATGCGCAGCTCTAAATTGCATGGATCGCCATCTGCATCGAGCACAACCGAGCGCCACGTGCAGACGGCGCACCCCGCCTGGGAGCCGTTTGCCTTGTTCGAACGATTGATATCCACGACTATCGAGCCGTCCGTATTACGACGAAGGCATCCCGAGGTTGAGATTGCGGCCTGTGCGATCGAAAAACGCTTGCACGCAATGGCGCTCGACGGATTTGGTGCGGAGCTTAGGGCCGCTGGTAAGGAGTCTGCCATGACAGGAGTCGCCCAAGCGGCGACAGGCGTTCCGGTTGCGAGCGCGCCGCAGAGTGCGACGACGGGCAAAAGGTTCTTCGATGCCATGGGGTCTCCTTAGCTAATTTAGTGCGGCCTGTTCATGTTTTGTTTCTGGCTGTGTTTGATGTGCAGACCGAGGCCGGCGGTTCCCGCGCCTGCTGCTGCGGCGCCTGCTGCCAAGAGCCATCGTTTGTCGCCTGTCTGCGCCAACGGTTCCTCGCGGTCGCTGCGGTCGAGCTCCGAGAGGTCGACCGTCACTTGCGTGGCGGCCTGCGCCTGTTCTTGCTGGGCAAAGGCCATGGCTGGCCCAAACGCTAGGATGCTGACGGCGGCGGCCAGGGCGACGGCCTTATGCCGTGTGCGCACCGGGCTCGACCGTCCAGGTGATCGTTGCAACCTGATCGCCTTCGCCGGTTACGCGGAAGATGTCGCGCGTGACGCGGGCGACGTTTCCGCTTGTCTTGAGCTTAATTTTGTCCGTGCCACCGGCAATGCCCTGGTAGCCCATGTCGAAGGCTGCATTCTTGGAAAGATCGAGGCCCGTTCCCTGCATTGCGGCGCTGGCGTTCTGGAGCGCGCCGTCGGGGCCGACCTTAAAGTCGATGGAGTTCTGCGCGGTTCCGGCCTTGGCGTCGGCAGCAATGGTCCAGGTGTTCATGGCGTCGATCTTCATGTTGGTGACATGGATGCCGTAGGCCGAATGATTGTCGATGGTGGTCGTGTCTTCTGAGGGGCCCTGAAGCGTGCCGTCGGCCTTGGCGACGAAGGGAATAACCGTCGGAACTTTGAACTCAACGTTGTCGATCTCGGTCCTGACCATTACTTTCGTGGTTCCAACGCGCCCGGCCGCCATAGCTGGCGTCGGGGCGGCGCCCATTGCGAGCGCGAGCGCGAGCCCCGCGCCCACGACGAGCGCTCTGGCTCCGTTCATGTTCCTGGTGATGTCCATGGTCGTTCCTTTCTATTCGCCGCGGGCCGTCCCCGCGATGATTGGACGAATGCTGGTGAATTGCGTGCGGTGCCGCGTCGGCCGGAAAAGCTAGTTCTCGGCTTGCTCAACCCGCACCTTGACACGTGTCGGATTGCCGTGACTGTCGAGGGTCTTGGCATCGAGTGCCTGGATCTCGATGTACGCCTCGCCTTCTTTGATGTCGCCGGCGGGGCACGTCTCGATTGTCTTGCCGGTCTCGACCACACCGGATTCGTACATGGTCTCGTCGTTTTGGATGACGCGGAATCGCTGGGGAAATTTATTGTCTTGGACGTTTTGCACGTTGACGCGCAGCTTGCCGTCCTCCTGCAGCTGAGCGACCGGCGCGACCGAAATCGTCATCATGTTGTCGTGGACGATAGCGTCGAGCTCATCTTGGATTTCCTGACGCGTTTTGCCCTCGGCCGTCGTAACCGAAGCGCCCGCCTCGGGTACGGGCTGCGACTGCCAAGCGTATAGTCCTACGGCGACAAGGGCACAGACGATGGCCAGGCAGGCAACGATGAGCTTCCTGCGATGCCCCAGGCCTGCAAAGTGGGGTGGCTTCTTCGCGCTCATGCGGCATCCTTGGCGGTATAGATGCGCGCAAAGGTGGACGGGTCCGCTCCAAAGAGCATGTGAAGCATCAGACGGCGCGAGTAGACGAGCTCGTCGAAGTCGGGAGGGAGCTCGACGTCGTGGATATGCGCGATGTGGTGGGCGAGCGCCGAGAACGACTCGGGGTCGCAGATCACATCGGTGGTAACGTGGTAGACCGTCGTATCGGGGAATGCCTCTTCGTCGAAAGGCAGGAGATGGGGATCGTCGTCGACTTCGATGGCGATGCCGTACTGGGGCCAGTAATATGCCATGGGAACCTCCCTGCTTCTGGGGCCAAAACTTCTATCGGTTTTGGCTGTCGACGCCGACCGTATCAGCCGCTACTTGACCAATTTCTGACCAAATGCTTGACGGATTGGCGTCTCCGCAGGTAAAAGGCGGCAAAAAATACTCCAACTTTTTTCGAGCGACAATCGCGCGGTCGGCAACGGCGGGGCCATATGTGTCAAAAGCATCGTCTGCCGAGGAAGCCTTGCCGTTCGCCGAATTGCACGAACGTAAAAATCGCCAATTATGGAGACGGTCTCGAACACGTCGACGAAACGATGCGGTAACATCTCCCTGCAAACACTGTAGTTAGCTAAAGGGGGAGTTCGCGTGTCTGCAACCATTAAACCCTTCACCGACGAGTTCGAAGAGTATGGTCGCGATGAGTCTCGCGCATCGGGCGAGGCCTCGAGCATCTCGTTTCCGACGACGGAAGACGAGGTCCGCGCCATTTTGGGAAAGCTCCATGCCGAGTGTGTCCCGGTAACGGTTCAGGGCGCCCGAACCGGCCTTGCCGCCGGTGCCGTGCCCCACGGCGGGCATATCCTCAATACTTCCCGTATGAATCGCTACTTGGGCCTTCGCCGCGATGAACAAGGTCAATTTCTGCTGCGTGTGGAGCCGGGCGTTGTGCTCTCGGAGCTGCGCAAGCAGCTGAGCAAGAAGGTGCTGCCGATCGCTGGTTGGGACCAGGCATCGCTTGAGGCCTACGAGGAGTTCCAAGAGGCCCCGGAGCAGTTTTTTCCCACCGATCCCACCGAGGCATCTGCCTGTCTGGGCGGCATGGCGGCATGCAACGCCTCCGGCGCCCGCAGCTACGCTTATGGCCCCATGCGTCCGCATATCACTGGACTCCACGTCGCGCTGGCTGATGGCGATTTGCTTGAGCTTCAGCGCGGCGAGGCTTTTGCCCGGGGCCGCCACTTATCGCTCGTGACGGCAGCGGGCCGTACACTCGAGCTCGATCTTCCCGGCTATACCATGCCCAAGACAAAAAATGCCTCAGGTTATTTCGTTGCGGACGAAATGGACGCCATCGACCTCTTTATCGGCGCTTGTGGCACGCTCGGCGTTATCACCGAGCTTGAGATTGCCCTGCAGTCGGCGCCTGCGGTCGTTTGGGGCGTGAGCTGCTTTTTCGATAGCGAAGACAAGGCCGTGTCCTTTACCGATTCCGTGCGCCCCGTCCTGTCCCACGCGGCTGCCATCGAATATTTCGATGCGGGCGCCCTGGATATCCTGCGTCGTCAGCGTGAGCAGTCGACCGCGTTCGCCTCGCTGCCGGCGCTCGATAAAGACGCCAAGGTCTGTGTCTACGTGGAGCTCGACTGCGACGACGAAGTTCAGGCGACTGAGGAGCTGTATCACTTGGGGTGGGTACTGGAGCTTGCGTGCGGCAGCGACGATGCGACATGGGTCGCGCGCACCGAGGTCGATCGCGAGTGCCAGCGGTTCTTCCGCCACGCGGTGCCCGAGAGCGTCAACATGCTCATCGACGAGCGTCGTCGCACGGATCCCACCATCACCAAACTGGGGTCGGACATGTCGGTGCCCAATGCACGCCTTGCCGATGTCGTGGTCCTCTATCGCCGCACACTGGCCGAAAGCGGGCTTGAATCTGCTGCCTGGGGGCACATCGGTAACAACCATCTGCATGTGAACATCCTGCCGCGCGATGCGCAGGACTACCGTCGCGGTGGCGAGCTGTTTGCCCAGTGGGCTGCGGAGGTAACGGCTATGGGCGGTGCCGTTTCTGCCGAGCACGGCGTCGGCAAGATCAAGGCGGGCTTCTTAGAGACGATGTACGGTCACGAGGCCATGGTCGAGTCGGCGCGGCTCAAGCTCCAGCTCGATCCCGACGGGCAGCTGGGTCGCGGCAACCTGTTTTCGGAGAAGCTCTTGGATGAGCTTGTCCAGAAAGGGGGTGCGTGAAGATGAGCGATTTCCATATGGTGGTGTGCGTCAAGGCCGTGCCGGGCAGCACCGAGGTCAAGATGGACCCCAAGACCAATACCATCGTGCGCGATGGCAAGCAGGCGGTCATTAATCCCTTTGATGCGAGCGCTTTGGAATGCGCGCTTGCGCTGAAAGACGACTTTATCGGCTTTGGCATGGACGTGCGCGTAACGGTGGTGTCGATGGGCATCCCCGCGACCGAGTCGCTGCTGCGCGACTGCATCGCTCGAGGTGCCGACGACGCGCTGCTGCTGACCGATCGCGCCTTTGCAGGTGCCGATACCCTGGCAACCACCTACGCCCTCAAGTGCGGCATCGAGGCGCTCGACGAGGACTTCGACCTGCTCATCTGCGGCAAGATGGCGGTGGATGGCGATACGGCGCAGATTGGTCCCGAGCTTGCCGGAGCCTTTGAGATTCCCTGCGTGACCGACGTGAGTTGCGTGCAGGGCGCGGGCTTTACGACCTGTGGCTCGCTGGCGCTCGTTCACGGATGCGATGCCGGCGAGGAGACGGTGTATCTTGAGATGCCGTGTGCGATGACGACTGCCAAGGAGATTGGCCAGTTGCGTATGCCGAGTATTGCCGGTATTCGCGCGGCGGAGGAGGCGGACGTGCGCGTGGTCAGTGCCGCCGACGTGAACGCCGACCCCGCGCGTTGCGGTCTTGCCGGGTCGCCGACACAGGTCGTGCGCTCGTTTGTGCCCGACCGTGACCAAACGTGCGAGGCCGTTGAGGGAACGGCGTCCGAGCAGGCGGTAAAACTTGCCAAGATTATCGAGGGGATGGCATAGATGAGCGGACTGATTATCGATAGCGAAGCCTGTATCGGCTGCGGTCGCTGCGTTCGTGCCTGTGCCTCGGGCGGCATCGTAGTGGAAGGCGAGCGACCCAACCGATGCGCCCATGTAACCGACGGCTGCATCCTATGCGGTGGGTGTGTCGACGCCTGCCCTGTCAACGCTATCTCGATCGAGCGTGACGAGGCTGCTGGTGCGGTGGACCTTGATGCATATCGAGACATTTGGGTATTCGCGCAGACCGACGAGCGCGATACGGTGACTCCCGTTGCCTATGAGCTTATGGGCAAGGGGCGCGAGCTTGCCGATGCTCGCGGCTGCCGTCTGGTGGCACTGGTCGGCATGAGCCCCGAGGGTTCGCTCGGGGACCTGGAGCATCTGGTTTGCGCGGGCGCCGACGAAGTCCTGACCTGTCGCGACGAGCGCCTGCGCCAAAACGATGCGGAGGTCTACGCCCGCTTGATCTGCGATTTGGTAGCCGAACGCAAACCCGAGGCCATCCTATACGGTGCGACCGCTTTTGGTCGCGAACTGGCACCCGGCGTTGCCGTGCGTTTGCAGACGGGCCTTACGGCTGACTGCACCGTACTTTCGATGGATGCAGAGACGGGACTGCTGCAACAGACGCGTCCGGCGTTTGGCGGCAACCTGATGGCCACCATCATTTGCCCCAACCACCGTCCGCAGATGGCAACGGTGCGCCCCGGTATCTTTAAGGCTCCCGACTTCGACTACGGCCGCTCTGGCACGATCACCCAGATATCGCTTGCGGATGATGCTAAGGCTCGTGTCGAGATCTCGATTCCCGCCGAGGAGTGGGGACAGCAGCCCTCGATCGCCAATGCCGAGTGCCTGGTCGTGGTGGGTCGCGGCATTGGTTCCAAGAAAAACCTGCCGTTGATGCGAAGGCTCGCCGAGGCTCTGGGAGCCGAGCTTGGCTGCACGCGACCTGTCGTGGAGGCCGGCTGGTTGGAGTATCGCCATCAGATTGGCCAGACGGGCGTATCGGTTTCGCCCAAGCTTCTCGTGAGTATCGGTGTTTCGGGCGCCATTCAGCATCTTGCCGGCATCGGTGGGGCGGAGTGCATTATCGCCATCAACGAGGACCCGGATGCCCCCATTTTCGGTGCTGCCCAGTACAAGGTTGTTGGGGACGCCGTCGAGTTCGTCGAGGAGCTGCTGGCCCAGCTTGAGCGCTAGGCGCGCGCCAGCCAGTCGCGCATCTCGTCCTTTAGGCGGCTCCAGGTTGCCTGCGTGGCGGGGTCGGTAAAGGGCCGCGTAATGCCAAAGGGCGCGTCGAGCAGGCGGTGGATATCGCCCTGTTCGCGCGCCAGCGCGCGGCTTGCTGGATAGACGAGCTCAAACATAAAGCAGATAAGCCCCACCAAGAAGTCGGCGGGCTCATCGCGCTCATCGCGTGCGACGCAGCGGTGCTCGTCAAAGGCGGCAAGTGTCGGCGACGAGAAACGGCTGCCGAGAAACGTCTTCTCGTCCACCTTGAGGATAGTGTCGACGGTGCTGTCGGCGATGGTGCGCATAATGTCGATCTTGTCACCATCGCGCACGATATCGCAGAAGCACCGTGTACGCTCGTCGAGTTGTGCCGGCAGGCGAAAGTCGCTGTGATAGGCGATGCTCGCTCGGATGAGCTCGTCATGCGCACCGGTTTCGATAAAGTCACGGATGTTTGTCGTGGCGGGTGCATCGGCGGGATTCTCGCCAAAGAGGACCTCGATGCCCAGCGCCGCATGGCTCATGCTCTCGGCGTCCTTAAAGGTGTCCCAGCGTCGCAGCTGCTCAAAGCGGCCCATATCGTGTAGCAGGCCGCAAAGCCATGCCAGGTCAATATCTTCTGACGACCAGCCCTGCTCGCGCGCTACGGCATCGCATGCCTCGGCCACGTGGTACGTATGCTCGATTTTGAGCGCGATGCGTGGGTTGGTGGCGTCGTAGGCATCGGTGTAGCTTTTGAAGGCCGCGCGCGCCCGGTCTCGATCGATAGCTGTCATAATGACTTCCTAAAAAGTTGTGTCTTTCGATCCGGTGGCAATTGTAGGTGAACTCGGTTGCTGTCGGATGATGATTCTGCCGTATCGCTACATGCGGCTCGGAGACCTTGTCAGGATGAGAAGCGTATGGTGCTCAAAATCGTTAGAACCGTCTGGCCGGTGATGCTTACCTATGTTGCAATAGGCGCGCCGTGCGGAATGATCATGGGGCAGACGGGAATGGAGCCCTGGATGGTCTTTGCCCTGAGCAGCACGTTTGTGACGGGCAGCGGCCAGTTTATGATCTGCAATCTTTGGCTGGCGGGCGTACCGGCACCTTCGATTATCGCGAGCGTTGCCGCCATCTCCTCGCGTTTTGCGCTTTACTCGGCATCGATCGCGCCGCATCTGACGGGTGCCTCGAAGCGTCAGACGCTGGCTGTTGCCGCGACACTTACCGAGGAGGCATATGGCATCTCGCTTGCCAAGTTGGTTGAAGGGGAGGATTGGGGCCCGCGCGAGTCCTTTGTGCTCAACGTGATCCTCATCGCAACATGGGGCGTTTCGTGTACGATGGGCGCCATCGTCGGCGCCGTTGTCGATGTTCCCACCGCCATTGCAGCCTTTGTCTGCACCTCGCTCTTTATCTGCCTGCTCTTTTCGCAGCGGCTGTCGCGCGGCAACGTTGTCGCGGCGGTTTCGAGCGCGGTGTCCGTCGCCGTATGCAAGTTCTTGGGCCTCGTGAATATTGCCGTGCCGGCAAGCGTCGTGGCCGGCATTGCCATTGCGTTGGCGTGCGATGCAGTATTTGACGGAAGAGGTGCCCGCGATGCCCGTTAACGAGTTCTTGGTTCTGTGGCTGTCGTCGTGGGCTGCTATCGCGTTCTTTCGCATCGCGCCGGCGTTCGCCTTGCGCGGGCGGACCCTGTCGCCCCGCATTACCGAGGCCCTGGGCTATATCCCGCCCGCTGCCTTTGCCGCGCTGGTCGCCAACGACTTGGTGAGCCCCGGCGCGTTCGACGCGGGACTCTGGCCTGCCTTGGTTCCCTGGATTGCGGCCGTCGGCGTCGTGGTCGTGGCGGTCAAGACAAAATCGATGCTGTGGTGCTGCGTCTCGGGCATCGTACTCTATATTGTCTTGAGCCTTATATAGGGGTGGCGTCGCGGGCGCCGAATCTCGTTCCATCCCAACTTGTCGGATTTTTCACCGAGCTGGTCTATTTCTTCTGGTACCATGGTCAAACTTTACTGTAGCAAAGCGTGACGTGGGCTTTTGTACCCCGTCAGCGGAAATGGGGGTTTCATGGCACAGGAAGCGACCGCCAACGAGCAAAAGAAATTCAAGGTCCCGCGTATCCCGGGCGACATCATGATCTATCCGATGATCGTCGGCCTTTTGCTCAATACCTTCTGCCCGCAGGTCTTTGAGGCCGGCGGCTTCTTTACGGCTGCCTGCCGCGGCGGCTCCAACACCATCGTTGCCGCGATCTTGCTGTTCGTGGGCGCCGGCATCAGCTTTAAGTCCACGCCGGGCGCCATCAAGACCGGCATCGTCGTGCTGATTCCCAAGCTGGTCGTCGCAGCGGCTCTCGGCCTAGGCGTGGCATATTTCTTTAACGACAACTTCCTGGGTCTGAGCTCCGTGTCTATCATCGGCGGCATTACGTTTTGCAACATGGCGCTCTATACGGGCATCATGGGCGAGTTCGGCGATGAGTCCGAGCAGGGCGCCGTCGGTATCCTGTTCTTTACGGCCGGCCCCGCCGTCACGATGATCATCCTTGGTGTTTCGGGTCTTGCCAACATCCCTGTCGGCACCATCATCGGATCCATCCTGCCGCTTGTTATCGGCATGGTCCTGGGCAACTTGTTCCCGTTTATCAAGAACCTGCTGGTTCCCGGCGCCAATCCCGCGATTGCTGTAATTGGTTTTCAGCTCGGTGCGTCCATGAGCCTTTCGAGCTTCATCGCCGGTGGCATTTCGGGCATCCTGCTGGGTCTCATCACGCTCTTTATCGTCGGTCCCATTACCTTTGCCTTTGAGCGTCTGTGTGGCGGCAACGGTAAGGCGGCTGTGGCATGTTCCACCATTGCCGGCACGGCCATGACCACGCCGGTCGCCCTCGCCGAGGTCGCTCCGCGCTATGCCGAGCTTGCGCCCACTGCGTATGCGCAGATCGCCACTGCCGTCATCATCACGGCAATCATGGCCCCGATTCTGACCGGCTGGGTCGATAAGAAGTTCTGCCAGGGCAAGGAAGACCTGTCGCCTGCCGGTGTCGAGGCCATCGAAGAGGCTGTCGCGACCGACATCGATGGCGAGTAGCAATCGATACCCATCAATGATTCCGGCGTGCAACTCGCGCCGTTTGAGCGCCCGAACGAGAGCTGTCTTGCAGTGACGTTCGGGCGCTCTGCTATTATTCCCCTTACCCCTGCGGAGTAGGGGGTGTTTGTTGCCCAGATTCGAATTGGGCGATTCTGGCCACTTGGATATTGAAGGGAGGGCGTCTAGTGGTAAAGGCACTCAAGATCGAGATATTCCTGCTGTGCATGATTATTCTTATCGGACTTGCCGTACGAAGCCGTCGCTCCCTGTTCTCGAGCACCCAGCAGCTTTTGTTTAGCATGCTGGGCTACACGTCTGCTGCCTACATTTTCTTCGATATGATCTGGACGCTCTCGGACGGCGTGAGCACTCCTGTAGGCATCACGGCCAACTGGATTTCCAACGCGGTTTCGTTTTCGCTGTTCGCCATCGCGTGCCTCATTTGGTTTTTCTATTCCGAGACGATGCAGGGCTCACGGCTCCTGACCACGCCCTATAGGGTGGTACTTTTAACGTTGCCAACCGCATTGGTGGTCGTTCTGGCATTTACCAGCTACTGGACGCACGCTATGTTCTATATCGATGCGCGGGGCGTATATCGTCGCGGAGCGCTTTATATGATTCAGCCTATCGTTAGCTACTGCTACGTCATATATACGTCCTTGCATGCCTTTATTCAGGCTCGAAAAGTCGAAAGCCTGCAAAAGAAGGCCATTTATCGCACCCTCGCCTTTTTTGCGGTTCCCGCTCTGGTGGGCGGTACCTTTCAGATCGTATACTCGGTGCCTGGCCTTTGTGTCGGCATAATGATTAGCATGTTGCTGCTCTATATCATCTGCCAGGAGCAGCTCATCTCGACCGACCCGTTGACTGGACTCAACAACCGCAACCGTTTTGAGACCTATATGCTGTCGCTCTTTTCAAATGTGGATCAGGCCGAAGATGTGTATCTGCTTATGATGGACGCTGACGGCTTTAAGCAGATTAACGATCGCTATGGACATGTGGAGGGCGACCATGCTCTTCAGGTAATATCCGCTGCGCTCAAAGAGGTCTGCTCGGCGTCTGGTGGCTTTATCGCGCGTTATGGTGGCGATGAGTTCGTGGTGCTCCAAAAGGCAGCGGCGGAACAGGATATCATGCATCTGTGCGCGACAATCAACGACGAGCTCGCGCATGCCGAGGTGCCGTATGCATTGCGGATGTCCATCGGTTGCGCGCGGGTCGGCGATAGTGTTGATACCTGGCAAGACTTACTTCGCGCTGCCGATGCGGAGCTCTACCGCGTCAAGGCCGAGAAAAAGAAAGCCGGCATCCAGATACGCTAGGAAAAGGGTCGCACGCTTGCGTGCGTGGCGGCCCTCAGCTCATCGATGTATTCCATTAAGCTAAAGTGTGCAAACGCCCTCCCTAAAAAGGTGAGCTCGCTAGGCTTTTTTGGGTTTGTTGACGATGATGATGCCGCCGCAGACCAACAACAGGGCAACGATGACGGTAACGGGGCTCGTGCCAGCGCCCTCGCCGAGCAGCAGTGCGCTCAACAGCACGCCAAAGACCGGGTTCATAAAGCCAAAGACCGACACGCGGCTGACGGGGTTGACGGCGAGCAGGCGGGACCACAGCGAGTACGCGACGGCGGAGATAAGCGCCATGTAGATGATGAGCGCGATGGCGGGGGCGACTTCGGTGGGGGACAACGTGCCGCCCATCAAAAAGCCGATGGCGGTGAGGACCAGGCCGCCGACTAAAAACTGCCAGCCGGCAAGCAAAACACCGTCGTGCTTGCGCGAGAAGATGCCGATCAGGCAGGTCGAAAGAGCGCCCGCGACAGTGGAGGCTAGGATAAAGCCCTCGCCATCGAGCGTGAAGCCAAAGGTGCCATCTGCGCCCGAAAGGTTGACAAGCGCGACGCCGGCAAAGCCCAACACGCAGCCAAGCACCTTGGCCGTATTGAGCTTCTCGGTGTGAAATGCCAGGGCGGCAAAGAGGATTGCGAGGAAGTTGGCGCTGGCCTCGATGATGGAGCTCGACATGGCGCTGGCGCGCGAGAGGCCCAGATAGAAAAAGAAATACTGCCCGATAGTCTGGAAGAGCGACAAGACAAAGATGGGCTTGATGTCGCGCGCTTGCGGTATGAGGGGGCGGCGTTGGGCCGCGCTCATCCCAACGATAACCAGGGCGCCGGCAAGCGTAAAGCGTAAACCTGCAAAGAGCAGCTGCGAAGCGGCATCGTGCGCCGGGATACCAAAGAGTGCGTAGCCGATCTTGATGCAGGGGAAAGCCGACCCCCAGAGCGCACAGCAAACAAGACAGCCCAGGATAAGTCCGGGCAGGGTGGCGAGATACGGCTTGCGGCTTTCCATGATGTCCTTCCTGTATGCGCGAAGCAAAAAAGAACCCGCCACCGGGTGTGCCGGTGGCGGGTGTTGTTACCCGAGGGGATTGTACCCGATGGGAAAGGTTTAGGCGAAGTAGGCTACGCCGCTCTCGAAGATCGGCATGAACTTATCGCCGGGGACATGCTCGGGCACGTTGCGGTACAGGTTGTCGCCGCGACGCTCGGCATGGCCCATCTTGCCCAGGACGCGGCCGTCGGGGCTCGTGATGCCCTCGATGGCGAGTGCGGAGCCGTTGGGGTTGACGGAGAGATCCATGCTGGGCTTGCCGTCTTCGCCCACGTACTGCGTGGCGACCTGGCCGTTGGCGATCAGCTGGGTGAGCACTTCGTCATTGGCGACAAAGCGGCCCTCGCCGTGGCTGATGGCGACGGTGTAGGGGTCGTCCAGGCTGCACTGCGACAGCCACGGGGACAGGTTGGACGAGATGCGGGTGCGCACCAGACGGCTCTGATGACGACCGATGGTGTTGAACGTCAACGTGGGCGCATCGGGCGTGGCGTCGACGATGTCACCGTAGGGCACCAGACCGAGCTTGACCAGGGCCTGGAAGCCGTTGCAGATGCCCAGCATCAGGCCGTCGCGGGCCTTGAGCAGGTCGCGAACTGCCTCGGTGACCTCGGGAGCGCGGAAGAACGCCGTGATGAACTTGGCGGAGCCATCGGGCTCGTCGCCGCCCGAGAAGCCGCCGGGGATCATGACGATCTGGCTTGCACGGATGCGGCGGGCAAGCTCGTGGGTGCTCTCGGCGACGGCCTCGGGCGTGAGGTTGTTGATCACGAAGGTGTCGGCTTCGGCACCGGCTGCGCGGAAGGCACGTGCGCTGTCGTACTCACAGTTGTTGCCGGGGAACACGGGGATGATCACGCGCGGACGGGCGATCTTGGCGCCGCTGTACACGTGGATGTCCTTGGCACGGAAGTCGATGGTCTCGACCTCGGGGGTCTCGTCGGCGCTGCGGTAGGCAAAGACGCCCTCGATGCCGCTCTCCCAGGCCTCCTGGAGCTCGGAGAGCTCGATGACCTCGGAGCCGGTGTCGATGACATAGCCCTCGACGGTGGTGCCCAGGGGCTCGACGACAACGCCGTCGGCGACCTCGGGCAGCTCGGCATCCTCGGCGAGCTCGACGATAAAGCTACCGTAGAGCGGGGTGAAGAGGCTCTCCACGTCCACATCCTCGGCAAGCTCGATACCGATCTGGTTGCCGACGCACATCTTAAAGAGGCTCTCGGCGCCGCAGCCGTAGCCGGGCGTGGAGACGGCTAGGGCGTCACCGGTGGCGGTGAGCGCCTCGACGGCGTCAAATGCGGCGAGCAGCTGCTGGGCGTCGGGACGGTAGTCCTCGCCATAGGTGGCGGGGGCGATACGGACAACGCGGTGCGTCAGGCCCTTGAACTCGGGGGAGACGGCGCGGGCCGCCTTGCCTACGGAGACAGCGAAGCTGATCAGGGTCGGCGGAACGTTGAGCTCGCCGGCCTCGTCCTCAAACGAACCGCTCATGGAGTCCTTGCCGCCGATGGCGCCGGCACCCAGGTCGACCTGGGCCATGAGGGCACCCAGGACGGCAGCCATGGGCTTGCCCCAGCGCTCGGCCTCGGTGCGCAGGCGCTCGAAGTACTCCTGGAAGGAGAGGTAGGCGCGCTTGTGCTCAAAGCCGGCGGCAACGAGCTTGGCGATGGACTCGACCACGGACAGGTAGGCGCCCGCAAACTGGTCGGCCTCCATCAGATAGGGGTTGAAGCCCCATGCCATGGCACTCGCCGTGGTGGTCTCGCCGTCCACGGGGAACTTGGCGACCATGGCCGAGCTCGGGGTGAGCTGCGTCTTGCCGCCAAAGGGCATGAGCACGGTCGCGGCGCCGATGGTGGAGTCGAAGCGCTCAGAAAGGCCCTTGTTGGAAGCGACGTTGAGGTCGGTGACGAGCGAGGTCATGCGCTCGGCGAGCGTGGTGCCGGCCCAGCTGGGCTGCCACACGCTGCGGGCACAGACGTGGGCGACCTGGTGCTTGGGCGCACCGTTGGAGTTGAGGAACTCGCGGGACAGATCGACGATGGCGACGCCGTTCCATGCCATGCGCATGCGCGGCTCGGCGGTAACCTCGGCGATAACGGTAGCCTCCAGGTTTTCCTCGGCGGCGTAGCCCATGAACTCCTCGACGTCACCGTCGGCGACGGCGCAAGCCATGCGCTCCTGGGACTCGGAGATAGCGAGCTCGGTGCCGTCCAGGCCGTCGTACTTCTTGGTCACGGTATCAAGGTCGACATACAGGCCGTCGGCAAGCTCGCCCACGGCGACCGAGACACCGCCGGCGCCAAAGTCGTTGCAGCGCTTGATCAGACGGCAGGCATCGCCGCGGCGGAACAGACGCTGCAGCTTGCGCTCGACCGGGGCGTTGCCCTTCTGGACCTCGGCACCCGAGGTCTCGATGGACTCGGTGTTCTGGGTCTTGGAGGAGCCGGTGGCGCCGCCGATGCCGTCACGGCCGGTGCGGCCGCCCAGCAGGATGATCTTGTCGGTGGGGGCGGGGCACTCGCGACGAACGTGGTTTGCCGGGGTAGCGCCCACGACGGCGCCGACCTCCATGCGCTTGGCCACGTAGCCGGGGTGATAGAGCTCGTTGACCTGGCCAGTGGCAAGTCCGATCTGGTTGCCGTAGCTGGAGTAGCCGGCGGCGGCGGTGGTTCCGAGCTTGCGCTGCGGCAGCTTGCCCTCGAGCGTCTCGGACACGGGGACGGTGGGATCGCCGGCGCCGGTGACACGCATGGCCTGGTACACGTAGCTGCGGCCCGACAGCGGGTCGCGGATGGCACCGCCCACGCAGGTGGCGGCACCGCCGAAGGGCTCGATCTCGGTCGGGTGGTTGTGGGTCTCGTTCTTAAACAGGAACAGCCAGTCCTGGTCCTCGCCATCGACATCGACCTTCACCTTGACGGTGCAGGCGTTGATCTCCTCGGACTCGTCAACATCGGTCATGACGCCGGTCTTCTTGAGGTACTTGGCGCCGATGGTGCCCATGTCCATGAGGCAGACGGGCTTGGCGTCGCGGCCGAGTTCGTGGCGCATCTCCATGTAGCGGTCGAAGGCTTGCTGCACCACGGCGTCGTCGATCGTCACGTCGTCCAGGACGGTGCCGAAGGTGGTGTGGCGGCAGTGATCGGACCAGTAGGTGTCGATCACGCGGATCTCGGTGATGGTGGGGTCGCGGTCCTCATCGCGGAAGTACTGCTGGCAGAAGGCGATGTCCGCCTCGTCCATGGCAAGGCCGCGCTCGGAAATAAAGGCGGCAAGGCCGGCCTCGTCGAGCTCGCGGAAGCCGTCGAGCACCTCGACGGGCTGGGGCTCGGGGGTCTCCATGTACAGCGTCTCGGGCAGGTCGAGCGAGGCGATGCGCGCCTCGACGGGGTTCACCACGTAGTGCTTGATGGCATCGATGGCGGCTTCGTCCAGAGCGCCCGAGATCATATAGACCTTGGCGGAGCGCACGGCGGGGCGATCGCCCTGGCTGATGAGCTGCACGCACTCGCTGGCGGAGTCGGCGCGCTGGTCAAACTGGCCAGGCAGGAATTCGACGGCAAAGACGGCGCCATCGCTTGCGGGGAGCTCGTCGTAGGTCACATCGACCTGGGGCTCGCTAAAGACGGTCGGCACGCAGGAGCGGAAAAGCTCCTCGTCGATGCCCTCGACGTCGTAGCGGTTGATGATCCTCAGGGCCTCGATGCCCTTGATGCCGAGAATTTCGGTCAGCTCGCCCTTGAGCTGCTGAGCCTCGACGTCGAACCCGGGTTTCTTCTCCACGTAGATACGAGAGACCATTGGTTCCTGCCTTCCTGATCGGTTGGGCGTACGGTACGGTATGCGGCAGCGGTCGGTTTACGGGGCAAGCCTCGCGGTCGCCTTGAGCCACATGTTTGTAAACCTCACTATGATACGACAGCTCGCGGCGCGTTGAGGACGGCGAGGGTGCTACAGTGAAGCGCAAACAAGAGAAAGGCATCACATGGCATTCGTTTCACTCGCCATCATCGCGCTCGTGGCCTTTGCAAGTCCCTTCATCGCCTCGGCGATTCCTGGAAAACCCATTCCCGAGACGGTCTTTTTGCTCGTGCTCGGCGCGGTGCTGGGACCCCATATGCTCGGCGTCGTCCATGTAGATGCCGAGGTCTCGCTCGTGTCCGAGCTCGGCCTGGCCTTTTTGTTCCTGCTTGCCGGCTTTGAGATCGACCCCAAGAGCATCACGGGTGTGGAGGGGCGCTACGGCTTGGCGACGTGGGTCGTCACGTTTGGTATCGCCTGGCTTGCCGTGCGCTTTACCCCGTGGTTCTCGGTCAGCCATTTCGACGGTATCGCCGTGACGCTTGCCCTCACTTCGACGGCGCTCGGTACGCTCGTGCCCATCATGCGTGAGCGCTCGCTCACCGGCACGCGCGTGGGCGACTCGATTCTCGCGTATGGCACCTGGGGTGAGCTCGGCCCTGTGCTTGCCATGTCGGTGCTGCTGTCTGCCCGCACCGGCATCCAAACGCTTGTAATCCTTGGCTTGTTTGCGGTGGTTTGCGTGTTGCTGGCCGTGGTCCCTAGCCGCTCCAAGCGCGTCGGCAGTCGCTTCTTTGCGTTTGTCGAGGAACGCGCCGATACCACGTCGCAGACCTTCGTGCGCCTGACGGTGCTCATCCTGGTCACGCTCGTGGCGTTCTCGGCTGTCTTTGATCTCGACATCGTGTTGGGTTCTTTTGCCGCCGGCTTTGTCTTGCGCTACATCATCCCCGAGGGCAACCATACGCTCGAGACCAAGCTTGATGGCCTGGCCTACGGCTTTTTGATTCCGGTATTCTTTACCGTATCGGGCGCAAAGATCGATCTGACGGCCGTGGCGTCGCGCCCGGGTCTGCTCGTGGGCTTTATCGTGGCGTTGTTGATTATTCGTGCCGTGCCCATACTTATTTCTATGAGCATTTGTCCTGCGACGCGCGATGTGTCGGCGTATGGTCGCATTACCGTGGCCCTGTACTGCACCACGGCCCTGCCGATCATCGTTGCCGTGACAAGCGTTGCCGTCAACGCGGGCGCGCTGTCGCAAGATATTGCGTCGGTCATGGTTGCTGCCGGTGCCATCACGGTGTTCTTGATGCCGTTGCTCGCGCAGCTCTTCTACCGCGTGGTCGACGCCGCGCCGGTCGCCGCCGTGGCAGAAGTTGCCGAGCATCCATCCGATGCGCTCGACATCCTGCGCGCCCATCACGATTTGGCGAGCCTGCTCGCACGTGAGCACGAGCTGCTGACTTCGCATGGCCATGGTCGCGTATTCGAGGGCTTGCCTACGCTCGATACGATTGCCGAGCGTCTTTCCGCCGAGGCGGCGAGCGGCCACATCGATGCCCGCATCGTGGACGCGGCGCATCTTCTTGCCGATAAGACCTATGGTGATGAGGTCGACCCGTCCGAGCTGACCCCGCGCGAGCGTCGCCGCCTGGAGCGCGCCAAGCTCGCCGTGCGCGAATACCGCCGCCGCATGTTGGAGCTCTATGCAAGAGAAGAAGCCGAGGACGACGACGGCAAGTAGCCGACACCGCCGCGGAAAATGCATCCCGGAATTGGCGTCCAGAGTGGGATGCGCTTTCCGCGAGAAGCCCGTTGCGGAAAGCGTGTCCCAGAATGCGCGCCCAGAATGGGACATAGTTTCCGAAAGAAGGCCCTGAGGGAAACTGCGCCCCGTTCTGAGCTGAAATACCGGGACGCAGCTTCCCCTGCAAGCAGAACAAGGCGCGCTGCCTGCGGTTGATGCAGACAGCGCGCCTTTTGCGTTGGGCCTCGTTGAGGTTCGAAGTCGTGGTTTGCGACCTTTAGGAGCGGGCGGCTCCGTCGACGGGGAGCACGGCGCCCGTGACGTAGGAGGACATGTCGCTCGCCAGGAAAACAAAGGCGTTGGCGACATCCTCGGGCTCGCCCATGCGACCCAGCGGAATGGTGGCGATGATGGGCTTAATAACCTCTTCGGGCAGGTTGGCGACCATATCGGTCTTGGTTACGCCAGGCGCGACGGCGTTGACGCGGATGCCCATGGGGGCGAGCTCGCGCGAGAGCGACTGGACCATACCGTTGACGGCAAACTTGGACGTGGGATAGCCAACGCCGGAGGGCTGACCGTACTTGGCGACCATCGAACTCGTGGTGGTGATGGTGCCGCCATGACCTGCCTCGGTCATGATCTTGGCGGCTGCCTGGTGGCCATTAAAGACGGCGACGACGTTGAGGTCCATAACCTTAGCGAACTCCTCGGCCGTGTAGTCCAAAAGGGGTGAGCGCTGGGAGATGCCGGCGTTGTTAACGACCGTGTCCAGGCCACCCATGTCGGCGGCTGCCTCGGTAAAGGCCTCGGTTACGGCCTCGAGCGAGGTGAGGTCGCAGGTGCGGCCCCAGACCTTGGCCTCGGGATAGGCTGCGGCCAGCTTTTCAACGGCGGCGTCGGCAGTCTCCTGACGCGAGCCAAAGACCGTGACGGCGGCGCCCTCCTCGATAAAGCGACAGGCGATGGCATAGCCGATACCGCGCGTGCCTCCGGTGATGATTGCTTTCTTGCCCTCGAGCAACATGGTGCTTCCTCTCATCGCGGGCGGACATTCGCAGCACAGCGTAGCGGTAGCCGGAATCGGTCGCGTCTGCATATCGGTGAACGGTAGCCCGCGTTA
>DBFMRS010000060.1:0-4392 GCA_048387515.1 Collinsella sp. | reverse complement strand
CCCCTATTCTTCTTTCCGGACATGCCGTCCTCCGATCTCCCGGGGCCGGCCGGTCCGGCCCTCAGGGTATCGGGTTCCCACATTCATCCGCACATGTGCGGATGAATGTGGGAGGTGTTCGGATAAAGTTGATAATCAAGGTTTAAGTCTGTCTCCAATGAATGGGTCGGTGCCCTTTGTGCGGAGGTTGCTTTGATGCTTTATACTGATGCGGTTAGACATCCATCCTGCAATCGAGGAGATTTCCATGGCATCAGACGTTCGCGTCCGCTTTGCACCCTCACCGACGGGCAAGCTGCACATCGGCGGCGCCCGCACCGCTATCTATAACTGGGCTTTCGCCCGCGCAAACGGCGGCACGTTCATCCTGCGCATCGACGACACCGATCCCACCCGCTCCACCGACGAAAACACGCAGATCATCCTGCGCGCTATGCGTTGGCTGGGCCTGGACTGGGACGAGGGTCCCGAGATGGGCGGCGATTTTGGCCCCTACGCCCAGACCGAGCGCCTGGACCTGTACAAGCAGGCCGCCCAGAAGCTTTGGGACGAGGGCAAAGCATATCCCTGCTTCTGCACCAAGGAGCAGCTCGACGCCGACCGCAAGGCCGCGCAGGAGCGCAAGGACCCCTTCCAGGGCTATCAGCGCCGTTGCCGCGATCTTGATCCCGAGGAGGCCCGCCGTCGCATCGAGGCCGGCGAGTCCTACGTCCTTCGCATCAAGGTACCCGAGGACCGCGGCGACGTTGTCATCCACGACGCCGTCCACGGCGAGGTGACCTTCGACGCCAAGGAGCTCGACGACTTTGTCATCTTCCGCTCCGATGGCACGCCTACGTACAACTTCGCGACCGTCGTCGACGACGCCATGATGAAGATCACCCATGTCATCCGCGGCGACGACCACCTGTCCAACACCCCGCGTCAAGTCATGGTCTACGAGGCCCTCGGCGCGCCCGTGCCTACGTTCGCCCACATCTCCATGATCTTGGGTGCCGACGGCAAGAAGCTCTCCAAGCGCCACGGCGCCACCTCGGTGGAGGAGTATCGCGACGCCGGCTACCTGTCCGACGCCTTCGTCAACTACCTGGCGCTGCTCGGCTGGTCGCTCGACGGCGAGACTACGATCATTCCGCGTGATGTCCTGGCCAGCAAGTTCTCGCTCGACCGCATCTCCAAGAACCCGGCGACCTTCGACCCCAAGAAGCTCGACTGGGTCAACGCCGAGTACATCAATGGCATGTCCGATGCTCAGTTTGCCGACGAGATCATGGTTCCCGAGCTGCACGAGGCGGGTCTCATCGAGGGCAATGTCGAGTACGGCGAGGATTGGATCGACGCGCTTGCTGCCATCGTTAAGCCGCGCACCAAGATGCCGGCCGACGCCGTGACCGTCGCCGCTCCCATCTTCGCTACGGCCGAAACGCTCGAGTATGACGAGAAGTCCGTCAACAAGGGCCTGGCCAAGGAGGGCATGGGTGCCATTCTGGACGCCGCCAAGACCGCGCTCGAGGGCGTGGACGAGTGGACGGCTGCCAACATTGACGCCGCGCTTGAGCCGCTGCCCGAGCAGATGGACCTTAAGAAGCGCGTGGTGTTCCAGGCTGTGCGCGTCGCCGTCTGCGGCAACATGGTGAGCCCTCCGCTGGGCGAGACCATGGCGCTCGTCGGCCGCGACGACTGCCTGGCGCGCATCGCCCGCGCCCGCACGATGGCGCTGTAGCAGCCGCGCAAACGTATGTATCCGAGCCCCGTTCACCCCGAGCGGGGTTCTTGTTTCTGTAGACGTATGGGATAGGAGGTGCTGGGGCCATGGCCGAGCAACTTTCGCTGTTTGGTTCGCCGGAACCGGAGCAGACTCCGGCCACGCCCGAGCCTGCTCCGGTTCCGGCCAAGTCCGAGCCTGTACCTGAGCCCATTACCGCCTACACGAGCGTGGTTCTCGACATCCCCACCCGTGCGCTGTCTGAACCGTTTGCTTACGGCATTCCCGAGTCCCTTGCCGACGAGGCCCAGGTCGGATCGACGGTTCTGGTCCACTTTGGCAACCGTGCCGCCGCAGGCTACATTGTCGATATTGCGCCCGAGCTGGGCGACCTGCAAGGCAACAGGACCCTCGATCCTGCGCGCATCAAGCCCGTCGAAGCCATCCTCAGCAAACCGCTCTTTACCGCCGAGGCCGCCCGCATCGCGCGCTGGATGAGCCGTGAGTATGTCGCGACGCTTTCCGAGTGCCTGCGCCTGTTCTTGCCCCCGGGTGGAAGCCCGCGTGTGGTCAAGGGCGACGACGGTGTGTGGACTGTCGAGCGCCCCGCCGTCAAGCCTATCCAAAACCGCTGGGTCATGCTTACACCCGAGGGCTTCGACTATACGCCGCCCAAGACCGCGGTCCGCCAGCGTCAGCTCATCGAGGCACTCCAGTGCGGACCGGTTACGACGCGCGACCTCAACCTGCTCTACAACAGCATGTCGGCGACCATCAAGGCGCTCGAAAAGCGCGGCGTCGTGGTGGTGGAGGAGCGCCGTGCGTGGCGTGGCTGCAGCGAGCAGACGACGCTGTCCTCGGCAAGCGGTAAGGCGCCGGTCTCCCTTACCAACGGCCAGCAACAGGCACTCGCGCAGATTGAGCGCGCCCGTCTGGACGCTCATGGCGACGTGGTGCTGGTTGACGGCGTCACCGGCTCCGGCAAAACCGAGGTTTACCTTTCGGCGATTGAGCGCGTGCTCGCGGCTGGCCGCTCGGCCTGCGTGTTGGTGCCTGAGATCTCGCTGACGGCTCAGACCGTCGGCCGCTTTCGCTCGCGCTTTGGCGAGACGGTCGCCGTGTTCCATTCGCGCCTCTCGGCCGGCGAGCGCCTGGACCAGTGGGATATGGTCGCCAGCGGTGCCGCACGCGTGGTCGTGGGCGCCCGCTCGGCGCTCTTTTGTCCGCTCAGCGACTTGGGCCTCATCATCATCGACGAGGAGCACGAGACCAGCTACAAGCAGGGTTCCAGCCCGCGCTACCACGCGCGCGAGGTGGCGGCCGAGATGGCGCGCCGCTACCGCTGCCCGCTCGTGTTGGGCTCCGCCACGCCTTCTGCCGAGGCCCTCGACCGCTGCCGCCGTGGCACGTATAACGGTGCCGCCTGGACGCGCGTCGAGATGCCCGAGCGCCCGGGACACGCCGTGCTGCCGACAGTCCGCATTGCCGACCTGCGCCGCGAGTTCTCGCACGGTAGCCGCTCCATGTTCTCAAAACCCTTGATGGAGGGCTTGGAGCGCGTAGTCGAGCATCGCGAAAAGGCCGTGTTGCTGCACAACCGTCGCGGCTTTGCGCCTTTCCTGATGTGCCGCGAATGCGGCTGCGTGCCCACCTGCAACCACTGCTCCACCGCGCTCACGTACCACGAACGCACGAACACACTGCAGTGCCACACCTGCGGATCGTCCTGGCGCGTGCAGCCCTATCCCGCGCCCACGAGCCGTTGCCCCAAATGTGGCAGTCGCTACCTGGCAAAAATGGGTCTGGGCACGCAGCAGATCGAGGACGCACTGCACCAGATGCTTCCCGAGGACGTCGCCATTATTCGCATGGATGCCGATTCCACGCGCGGCAAGGATGCGCACAAAAAGCTGCTCGAGCAGTTCGATGCGGCCGATTGCGCCGTGTTGCTGGGCACCCAAATGATCGCAAAGGGTCTCGACTTTCCCGAGGTCACGCTCGTAGGCGTGGTCAATGCCGACTTCGCCCTCAAGCTGCCCGACTTTCGCGCAGGGGAGCGCGCCTACGACCTGCTGGAACAGGTGGCGGGCCGTGCCGGTCGCGGCGATCGCCCCGGCGAGGTGATCATCCAGACCTACCTGCCCGAGGATCCGGTCATCCGCGCCGTCGCTGAGCATGACCGTTCGATCTTTACCGACTACGACCTGGATCAGCGCCGCGACGCGTTGTACCCGCCGTTTGTTCGCCTGGTCAACATCTTGGTGTGGTCGGTTAACCGAGACGACGCGCAAGACTACATCGGGCGTATTGCAAAGCTTCTTAAGCGCCGCTGGCATGCCGCCGCGCCCGACTTTTTGCGGGCGGGGAGTGCCGTGCCGCAGGTGCTGGGCCCGGCTTCGTGTGTAATCGAGAGAGCCAAGGACCGTTACCGCTTCCATCTGCTTGTGAAGTCACCGGTAGGGTACCATGTCTCTGATGATATCGACGCCTGCCTCAAAGAGGTGGGCTCCGTGCGCGGCGTGAGCGTGAGCGTTGACGTCGACGCCTATGATTTGATGTAACAACCCGAAAGGATGGCCATGGAAGCCAACGGAATCGTACTGTCGCCCGACCCTCGTCTGCGCCAGGAGTGCGCCGTCATCGAGGAAATCACCCCGGCGATCGAGGCGCTTGCCGAGAAGATGAAG